>CALJVJ010000305.1 GCA_937974625.1 uncultured Saprospiraceae bacterium | reverse complement strand
TAAAGTGTATAACTTTATTCACATAGAAACAAATATAATTTATTATCGTTTCTGATAACTGTTCTTAGCTGAAATTATTATTCAATGGAGTAATAATACATAAAGCAAAGAACAAAGAAAAAAAAATTGCTCGATAAAAGCAATCACAATGTAAGATGCTTTGAAATACTAAGGAATTGATACTCAATTGTTTTTGAAAAGTAAAATATTGTCATTCAATCTACTTTTTTTTCACAAACGAGTTTTTTTGATAAAAAATTGAATTTCTTATACTATTTTTTTGTATATTGCATGTCTGAGAGCCTATCTTTTTTAGATTAAATCTTTTAAAGATTAGATTTTCAACATTTATATATCAACAAGACTTTTTCAAGACCATAGATAAGGAACAATAAAGACATCATTAATAAGTAATTATTAATGTGCACTCTAGGCTATACAAGCTAAGAATGCCCGCCGAATAAATAATATAATTCGGTATAAAACTTTTACGACGCCATGGATATATCTCTAAAACAAATTAAACATTTACTTTTTTTGGTCCTCTTTGCTTTCCCTGTCCTAGGGCATGCACAAGTTGGAGCTACCCAATCTAAGACTGCCTTTAAAAATTCTCCTATAAAAATTTGGGCAAGTGATTTTGCCGGTCAAGGACTAAAACTTATCTCCAATCCTAACAATGGAATCATCATTGATTACATAGGTGGTAGTAATGGAGAAGACACAATCGTCTATATGCCAAATATTGATTATATAGGCATCGACGAATTTGCTTTTGAACATTATACAGGATATCCTAATCCGAATATACCAACCACAGTAAGAACAACCGTAAAAATTAAAATAGTACCTTCTTACGTTGAAGCTCAACATGATTATACTGCCGTTACTGTAGATCAATCAACCACTATAAGAGTTATTACCAATGATTCGGTCACACATGGAAAATTAACCGTTGACCCTATTTTTCCAGTAGTCAATCATGGTACCGTTAGTGTTGCTGAAGAGAGAGGGTATGTGAACTTTACGCCAGAAGCTGGCTATACTGGTTTAGCGGATTTTAGTTATATAGCTTGTGATACCGTTGGAACTTGTGCTACTGGTGCAGTAACAATTTATGTTAATCCAGAAAATGTTACTTACAACGATGAAATTCGATTAGGAACAGGTGAAAATACCGCTAAGGCAATACCTATGCCTTTCAAAATTACTAGAGTAGAACCAGCAACCAATGTCAATATAGAAAAATCTGAGTACGCAGTCATTTATGAGCCTACTACTAATTTTCATGGCACAGACCAGTTCACCGTTTATGGGGAAGATGGAAATCAAAGAGTCATTAATATAGATGTTATCGAGCGTCCAATAAATTCATTTTCTTTAGCTGAAGAAGATATTGCTTATGGTATATTAGGAGAACCTGTAACTTTTAACATTTTAGCTAATGATGGCTTTACAGGAATTGGTCATATCAGTTTCCCAAGTGTACAAGGAGGTAGTATCACGTATTCAAATGGTCAAATAACCTTTACACCAGAGGAAGATTTTAGAGGAGTCGCTAGAATATTATATAGAGTTTTTGATTTAAATTATTCAGAACACTTTGGCAACGCCTATATCGTTTACGACAGAAATAATTTTGGTCCAAATGTAAAGGACTACGAATATACTTTTAAATTAAACCCAGGACAGGTTAAAATTATTGATTATAAAGCACCCATTGATAATTATCGTTTAAGTCCAACAGATGGCTTTGATAATATAGCAGGGTTTATAAGTGCAGAGACTAATAAATCCGTTAGATATGAAGCTCCAGAAGAAGCGGGTGCGACGGACGAATTTGAAGTTTCTTATTGTGTACCTGCCAATTCTAGCAATTGTCAACAAGTTAAAATAAGAATAGACGTAGTAGAGGAAAAAGTAGAGAACTGTAATGGTGACTGCGTTTTCCCTGGTGACTTAAATAAAGATGGAATTGTTAATAGTGCTGATTTATTACCACTAGGATTTCATGTCGGGGCTAAAGGACCAGCTAGAAATGACCAATCTGCTACTTTTAGAGGTGCAGAAGCTGCCGATTGGAGTATGGACTTCATTGAGGAAGCCAATGCAGTAAACTTAAAGCACTATGATGCGAATGGTGATGGAATCATCACAGAGCAAGATGTTAATGTTATTCGCAAAAATTATGGCGCAATTAGAGAAATCGTACCTAATTCATTACCTGCTTTATCGAAAGGTATCTCTATTACGCCAAATCGAGTAACACCGAGTAAAGAACAAATTGCCGTTGGAGAATCTATTCCTGCAGGTAGTTTAGTAGAATTTGATATTGTGCTTGGTGACGAAAGTGCCCAAGAATTAGATTTATATGGTTTTACATTTCCGTTCAAATTAACAGGAAAATCATTTATAGATACAGAAAGCTTCACCGTAAGATTTAGTGATGATAGTTGGGCAGCTTTAAATGCTCCTACGCTTGATTTAGCACAAAATGTAAGTGGAGAAACTTCAGATGAATTGCAGTTTGATTTAGCTTTCACGCGTACCACTGGTAATCCTGTAAGTGGTATTGGAGTTGTGGCTACTGTTGGATTTGTGGTAGTTGAAGATGTAGAAGGCTTCAAACTTCCAGAAGAAGCCTTAAATTTAAAAATAGAAATCGGTCAAGGATATGCGATAGATGGTCGAGGTACTTACTACGAATATGGTAGTGCAGCGGCAGTTGACTTACCTATCACCTTTGAGCAAAAAGAAAGTGAGGAATTAGTAGCAAGCCAGTTATTAGTTTTCCCTAATCCTGTATCTGACCAATTAAACGTACATTTAAATAGCTTTAATTATAAAGTAAATGCTATCTCTTTATATAATATGACTGGACAAGAGGTTTATCGTTCTGTTCCTTTGGAAACAAAGCGATTCCCAATCTCTGTGAGTAACTTAGCAGAAGGATTATATATAATGAGTGTGCAAACTGACGGTGGTATCTTGAGTAAGAAAGTGGAAGTATTGAGAAGATAGACCCCGTCCAACAAATTCGGATATATTCATGGTCTTGATAAATCTGGGCTGTAGGCATTGCCTGCAAGCCCGATTTTTGTTTTAGGGCAGTTTTTTATGCTGAAAAGGTGTGATTTTTTTTTGACACGGAGGGACACGGTTTGAGGTTATGATTTTTTTATGTTTTTCTTCTCTTACGTGTCCCAAGGCGTATTACGTAAAAAGAGTCGTTCCACCTTCCAACCTAGCAGTTTCAGCCTGTCCTGACACCTGACACCTAATACCTAATACCTAATACCTAATACCTAAAAAAATCATAATTTCAAAACCGTGTCCCTCCGTGTCAAAATAACTATTCCAAAGAAGCAGCCTTCTGCAAAGCAGCCGTTCCTCGTTCCGTATCTCCCGCATTCATAAAAGCATTACCTAAATTTCTCCAAGCTGCAGCACTATTAGGTTGTAATTGAGTACTCTTAGAAAAAAGTTCTATCGCCTTCGACAAATTACCACTCATACCTTGAGCCACACCTAAGCCAAATACGGTCTCATAATCATTAGGTTGAGCTTTTAATGCTTCAGTGAGGTATTGAATAGATTTTTTTAAATCTCCTTTCTGTTGACCAAAAAACAAGCCACCATCCCGATAAGTAATTGCTCGATTATTAAAAGCATCTTTATAATTTGGGTCGAGTCGTAAAGCTTGGTCATAGGCTTGAATAGCTTGGTCATATTCTTTTAAATAGTTATACGCGTTGCCTAATAGTAAATAAGCATTTTTGTAAGTAGGATGAATAGCAATAGCCTCTTTTAGATGACCTATCGCTTCTTGTAGCATTGCTGCTTGCTTAGTCTTGTCTGTTTCTTTAATTGCAGCAGCAGAAAGTTCTCCACCTACGGAGTTTCTAAGCTTCGCACTATTTTTAGATACTTGAATATCTGTGGTAAACAAGGTGAAATTATCCTTCCAAGCAAAATTCCTATGGATAGTCTTAGCGCTGAGCAATAGCAAGACAAAACTTCCGATAATTAGAAATAGTCGATGGTTTTGCGCCGAAGCCATTCCCCCTTTGAAGGGGGCTAGGGGGATGTGAGCCACCAATAAACAAAAACCCACAGAAGGCATAAATAAAAATCGCTCTGACATATTAGTCCCTACGGGAAAAGCAACATTAGAAACAACAGAAAGTGTGATTAGGTAATACAGAATACCATAACTCCACAAACGCTTCTTAAACAAGCCTATTAAGCCCAGCACACCTAATCCTATATAAAGTAAGGTGCTCAAAATAACTTGCCAATTTCCCCATGTCATTAAGTCAATATGCCTTGGATAATAATCATGTGTTAAAGGATGCGGAAAAATTAATAATTGAATGTATTTCCCTAAAGTATAAATAATCGTCGCCATTTTATCCCCTAAACTTAAATGCACCCAACGACCATTTTCTATGGTCAAAAAGGGATTATTCATCAACTCCATAGATAACTCGCCACCAAAATTACCACCTAATACTTGTCCTCTGATAATCAAAAACAGTATAGCGGAAAGGAAGAAGGGGAGTGTTTGAAAGACAATAGTATTCAACTTTGCTTTAGTGAAAACAAAATAAGTTAAGGGTACAACTGCTAAAAAAGTAATGGCATTCTCTTTAGCCATTAGTGCCAAAAAGAAAAAAATACCTACTAAGATATTTAACCATTTTTTTTCTTCTTGAAATGCCTTAATAGAAAATAATAGTGCAGCTAGACTACCCAACAGTGTCATTATTTCATCTCTTCCTTTAATATTTGCAACTACTTCCGTGTGTATAGGGTGAGCAATAAACAATAAGGTAGTTACTAAAGCAAGCAAAGCAGCCAAAGGGATATCCTCTCTAGCTCTAAACAATCTAAGTAATAAAACATAAAGCACAATCCCCAATAATCCATATAAAAGAACATTCCCTAAGTGTCCAATAAATGGACTTTCTCCAAAAAACGCGTATTCCGCAGCAAACATAACTAAGGTCAAAGGCCGATACCGTCCACCTGCTACCAATTTGTCTTTACCCTCAACTTTAAAAAAACCGTAAAAAGTATCGTATTTCAATATACCGGGAATACCACTAAATCCATCCGTCGTAAACATATTATCGTAGATAACAATAGCATCATCTTGTGTGTAGTCATGAGTCAAGGTATTAGCATAAAGCAAAAAAGCAAAAGCAAGAATTAGATATTTATGCAGCTTCGTATTGATTTGCCAATTATTGTTAAACGATGGTTCGGCTATTTTCACTTTCTTAGTAGCAGCCTGATTCTTCGTTTTTTTATGCTTAGACATAATTAAAATTTGATTTTCTTTTACAGAATCTCTTTCAATTTTTTCATCGAAATATTCGCCCCACAAATAATTATTACTACTGTTTTTCCTTTATACTTATCTATATTTTTTAAAAAACTAGCCACTGCAACAGCCGCTGCTCCTTCAATAATCTTATGGTGCTTTTGGGCTATTAGTCGAATACTATCCGCTATTTCCTGCTCTGATACTAAAATATATTCATCTACATATTTTTGGCAGATTGGAAAGGTAATAGAACCATCCTCTAGACCTCCTGCCGAACCATCAGATAATGTTTCCTCAAAATCTATAAACACCACTTTTCCAGCCTGAACACTCAGATACATTTCTGGTGACTTCTCAGGAAGACAGCCTACAACGGTTGTTTGAGGACTTACATTTTTCATGGCAGTAGACACGCCTGCCATCATTCCACCGCCGCCAATACATCCCAATACATAATCAACTGAATTGGGAGCTTGTGCATTAATTTCCAACCCCATTGTTCCTTGTCCAGCGACAATCAAAGGGTCATTATAAGGAGAAACCCAAATCAACCCTCTTTTTTCAGCAACTGCTTTAGCATGTAGTTCTGTTTCTAAACTATTATGTCCATAAAATTCTAGTTCAACTGGATAACTTTTCAGTGCTTCAACTTTAGCAGGGGAGGCGTTTTCGGGTAAAAAAATAGTACCCGTTGCTCCTGCAATAGATAAGGCACGAGCAAATCCTTGAGCATGATTTCCAGTTGATGCAGTAATAAAACCTGTGGCTACTTCTTCTGGTGTAGCTGATAATATTTTATTCAACGCTCCCCTAGCCTTAAACGAGCCCGTGTATTGTTCATTTTCTAATTTCAAAAAGACTTGCCCTTTGGATAATTGACTCAAATAATTAGATGGGTAAAGTGGCGTTTTAAGAATATTCGTTTTAATTCTCTTTTCAGCAGCTACGATTTCAGGAAACAGGTTCATATAGTGATATTTTGTAACGAAAGTAAAACTTGTCGATACGAGTAAATTTTGCCACAAAATAAGCAATGATAATAAAAGGTAATACGTTATTTGTGAATTTCTATAGAAAGGCTAGTATAAAAATAGGCTCCAAACAAAAAAAGACCGCCTAACGAAGGCGGTCGTAAAACGGACTATGAGAAAACCAAATGAGAAAAGGAAAGACACTATCCCGATAATTATCGGGAAAAACACTATTAAATCTTAAAATTTCATTGGTATTTTGGAGTTGTGGATTAGGGAATAGGAAAATATAACCTACTCCCTAAACTAAATTAATTTATAAATTTTCATTGAGGTTATCTAACTTATATAATTGATAAGTTTCTATTACTTGAATGAGTTGTTGGCTATAATTATTGGCATTACCATATCCTGCTGACTCTAGGCCTTTCGCCCATTTTTTATAGTTTTTATTATATTCTTTTAAATGAGCATAAGTCGGGGAGGATAATAATTGACTATGGCTTCTCCAGCTTTCCCAAGCACTCTGATAAGTATTAACCATAGCAGTTTGGTTACCTATTCGAATATCTTGACACTTATCCCCTCCATTACAAGTGGTCGCAAAGTGATTATTATATTGCTGAGCTAAACTATTTTTTCCAGCATGACTTGCTAGAATGGCTTGCCCCATTTTTATACTCGCTGGCACCCCAAATTTATTCATCTCCACCAAAGCTACTTTTGTAAATCGCTTAATATACGCTTCTACATCTACTTCATTTAATTGCACTTTACCCGTTTTTTTAGCGGAATAATTGGCGTTTTGTGCAAAACTCCCCATGGTTAATTTTGAGGAAGCACCATTTTCTTCTTCTGATAAAATAGCTGGAGGAGCCCCCATATTGATGTTAAATCGCATATCCTTTTGAAAGAAAACATAAACAAAAAGTAATGCTAGGGCAACTCTGAACCATGGAAAAGGTCTAGTTCGCCAATAATTTTTCACATAAGTTAAGAACTGATGCTTAGCAGCAATAAATGGCACTCGAAGGGATACCAAAATTTTCAGCAGTAATTGTTTCCAATTAATCTCTGCATACATTTTTTTGTAGGCATTAAGATTATAAGTATTTTTTGTTTGAGATTTAGATTTTGTTTCTTTAACCTCTACTTTAGGAAATAAATCAAGCTGGTTCATATCAAGGTTATTTTATTAATCTTAAAAAAGTAAACTAATGTAAATTGTTCTTTTGTTTTAAATACAATGCAAATTAAAACAAATAATTGTTTTAAAACAAATTTTTAAAACAATTTATTTTAAATATTTCTAATACTTTATGCAATCATTTGTTAATCAAGTAGTTGTGTTTATTGAAAAAAATAAATAAAAAATTATATTTTAAGAAAAGAAAAATAGCGCTGATTAGGCAAGAAGTTTTTTAGCGAAAAATTAGCCCGTTTTATGAGCAAATCCTCATTAGAAGTGGATCAAAAATAGTTTGCTTCATTTTCTTTTCTCTTTGTCAATAATTCCCCTATTTTTGCTCCGAAATTTGGTGGTATTATATTAATCACTATTTATTTTAATTTAGGGAGTAAGAAATAAATAAGGTACCCAAAATGGTGGTTTTAGTTTGTTCTTATGGCGCTAAAAATGGAGTTATGTTGTAGCATAATGAGCCCGCCTACTGTTAGGTATTTTAATAACGCTGAAGAAGAATGAGCTGTGAACCGTTTTCGGACGGGGCGCTAAAGCCGCAAGATGGGTAGGTTGTATTTTTCCTAATCCCTTAGATAAAAAAAACATGAAATTATTAGAAAATAAAGTAGTCTTAATAACGGGAGGTTCAAGAGGAATCGGTGCGGCAATAGTTGAAAAAATGGCAGCTAATGGAGCTAATGTAGCTTTTACTTACCGCTCCTCCGCTGAAAAAGCTAACGTTGTAGCAGAAACGGCAGCAAAAAATGGTGTGATCGTTAAAGCTTATAAATCTGATGCAAGTTCTTTTGACCAATCAGCAGAATTAATAAAAAATGTCATTACTGATTTTGGTCAAATTGATGTCTTAATTAATAATGCAGGAATTACAAGAGATACTTTAATGCTTCGAATGAGTGAAGACCAATGGGATAGTGTGATTGAAACCAACTTGAAATCTGTTTTCAATTTAACGAAGCATGTTTTAAGACCAATGTTGAAAAACCGAAAAGGTTCTATTATTAATATGAGTTCGGTAGTTGGTGATTTTGGAAATGCAGGTCAAGCGAATTACGCTGCTTCTAAAGCTGGAATTTTTGGTTTTACTAAGTCTATCGCAAAAGAGGTTGGTTCTCGTAATATCAGATGTAATGCTCTAGCACCAGGGTTTATTGAAACGGATATGACAGAAGAATTAGATGAAAAAACAAAAGCGGCTTTTTTGGCAAGTATTCCACTTAAAAGATTGGGTAAAGCGGAAGAAATAGCAGATGC
>CALJVJ010000304.1 GCA_937974625.1 uncultured Saprospiraceae bacterium | reverse complement strand
GGGTCTCCACTAATAGGATGATAAGTTAGTCCTCCATTAGTTTTCATAATCCTTGCTCGACCTTTCTTAGATTCTATAAAAAAGTCATGCTCTTTACCTCTCCATGCCACAAAATCGACTGCCACTTGATTGATTAAATCTTTCCAAATCTTTTCACCAATTGCATTGGTCACATCTTCACCTCGCAGCACTTCACTACCTTCGTGGTTTAATAAATGGACTGCCCCAAAGCTATTTCCAGAAATCATCACTGCGGACTTGGGACGATATTTCCAAATAATTGGATATTGCAAAGCCCTTAAGCCAACCTTAGTAAAATAATTGGCCAAATCAAAATGCGTATGGGTCGCAGTCAATCCATGGTCTGCTGTTAATAATAAAAGCGTATTTTCCCATTCGCCTTGTTGTTTCAGCTTCTCAACCACTTTCCCGACACTAGCATCCATGAACCTATAAGCTTCAATCGTCCTTTCATCTCTTGGTCCGTAAGCATGTCCGTTCCAATCCACACAAGGAAAAACAGTAAAGATGAAATCTGGATTCTTATCTAATCCCATCATCAAATGTTCATGTGCTGCGACATCAACAGGCGAGTATTTATGAAAAAAATGCGCCTTGATATATAACTTAGATTTTATCTTTTTTGGTAAGTCTCTTTCGTCAGGGATATTACGGGTAATCATGGAGAAAATATTATACGTATTCCCCAATAATTCATGCAGCGTCGGTCGGTCTACGGGCATATCCGAATTGAACCAAGCAGCCTCTGGTCCACAATAGCTACGCATCGCATACTTATTAATTCGCTTCCGTTTAAACTCTGCTTTATCAAACCATCGAATACCCGGAATATTCGCAGTACCGGGAAAACATCCCATTAAAAAAGGTAAATAGGCTGGGCCTGTGGTGGAAGGAAAACAACTAGTTGCCTTTCTAAAGGTACCTTGACTTAAAATATCTCGTTGTATGTTCGGTAATTCTCCTGCATCTAATAATTCTTTCATCACATCGTATCTCGCACCATCTATCAGAAAGAAAATCGTTTTCTTAGGCTTGTTCATATTTTATTTTATAAGACTGCTGCATGTTCTATCTTGTTATCTCAATTAACTAAAACATCCTGTTTAAGAAAGTAGTTCTTTCCAAAAGGTAAAGCTAGTTAATTTAATCAAAATAGCTATTTTTGCAAGCTGATTTGATTAATGTATTGATTATGGTGCCCGTCAAATCTAAAAAGCAAAACTTTAGGCGTTGAAGAAAAAAGTAGTTGTTTATTTATTTCTGTTTTTAGGTTTAGTCATTCTTGGATGGCTTATTTATTCCATGGATTGGGAAGTTCTCAAATCTTCCTTTAGCATGGTAGGTTATAAAATCAGCTATGTTTTTGCCGTTCCGATAATTTGGACTATTTGTAATGCCCTTTGTCTTAGGACTTTAATCAACCACCCTATTCCATTTCATCACGTACTCTTTACCCAAATAACGGGCGACGCTTACAACGCTGTGACCCCTTTTGGTGGTCTTGGTGGCGTACCTGTCAAAATAAAGCACCTAACCAATTGGATAAGTGTTCACGAAGCAAGTGAAGTCATCATTCGAGACCAGTTAGTACATACGCTTTCGGGGATGATGTTTACTTCTTTTTTATCTTTGCTGGCGCTCGGTATTCTACCTTTAGAAGATAATTATCTCCTCCCTTTTTTAGTAGTGGGTATTATTTTTGGTACGCTATCCATCCTCTTGACGCTTTTAATTTTCTCATCCAAACCTAATAAATTATTAAGTCGGCTCTTAGAAAAAGTCAAAATTGTATCCGAGTATAGAAGTAATCCACTCCGTAAACAAACCTTTTTGCAAGCGATTAGCTTCAAAATGTTAGGTAGAATCATGGGTCTTTCCGAATTATTCGTCATTTTCCTACTATTAGGATTTACACCTAGTTTAGTGGATTTAATTGCTGTCATGACCATGCTAACCGTTAGTAGCTCTATCATGTTTATCTTTCCTCAAGGTATTGGGGTACATGAAGCAAGCATCGCTGGAGCATTCAAAATGCTAGGTTATTCGACAACATTGGGGCTTAGTTTTGGCTTAATTCGCAGAGCAAGAACTATATTTTGGGTACTACTTGGTATTGCTTTACATTTAGGATATGTTTTCTTTTCCAAGAAAAAAACTCCTATAATTACAACAAAATAGGTGTTCTATTATTGCTATTCATAAAGACAACTTTTATACAAGTACTCCCCTATATTAAAAAAAATAATCTGATACTAGGGGTAATTCCGTTTTTAATTGTCTTATTTAAGTTAAGCTATAATTTTATAGGTATTAACAAAAATCAACACCCGATAAAATGAAAAAAATTTGTATTGACGCCCGTAATATCCGAGCAGGGATGAGCGGTTTGTGTAGGTATGCACTACACCTCGTTAAAGGAATAGCTGCTTTAGATAAAGAGAATCAATATTATATTCTTCGCGATAAAAGGTATCAAAAAAAGATTGTTGACAATCCCAATTTCACAGATATCTACGATTCTTTGTTAGATACTGGCTCTGTACAAAATGCTTTTCTGGGGGCTTTTACGGTCAATCCTTTAGAAGTAGATGTCTTCCATACCCTCAACCAAGTCGTGCCTTTCGGTTTAAAAGCCAAAAAAATAGTCACCACTGTTCATGATTTAATGTGGTACGAGCGTCCAGAATTATCATTTGACAAACCTCGAATGGCCTTTGGTGCCAATTTAATGGCAAAAACTTCTTTTGCTTACAGCTATAAAAGAGCCGATGTAATTATCTGTATTTCAGAAACTACTAAAAAAATTCTACAGCAACATTATCCGCAATATGCGCACAAATGTAAAGTAGTCGCTCATCATGATATTTTTTTCTACGATGAAAAAGAGCATACAGAAAAGGAGCAGTTTCATGATTCGGACCTACAAGAAAATTTACCTGAAGAATTTATTTTATCCGTTGGTAATACCAAACCATATAAAAATGTCGAACGCTTGATTCAAGCATTTGCGCAAAATTCATCAAATTTCCCAAATATAAAATTGGTTATTTTAGGTAGGATGGACAGAAGAGCAGTACTTCAAAATTTAGCCAATTCTTTAGACATTGCAGATAAAGTATTCTTCTGCAAACAGCAAGTAGATGATAATGATTTGAAATTATTATATAAAAAAGCGAAGTTTTTAGGTTTTCCTTCTTTGTATGAAGGCTATGGTATTCCACCTTTAGAAGCCATGAGCTTAGGTTGTCCTGTATTAGGCTCTACTATTGACATTGTTAAAGAAGCAACTGGCGGAAAAGCATTTTATGTAAATCCTGAATCCGTGACCGCAATAGCCCAAGGCATTGAAAAGTTACTCTCTAAACCCTCTTTGTTAGCAACGCTGTCAGAAACAGCCAAAGACTATGTAAATTCCCTTAGAGGGTATAATTCCGCAAAGAAAACGTGGGAATGCTACGATTTATCCCTTAGTAACAGATTTGGTGATAGTAATCGCAGCCACAATAACACCAATAAAAGCAATCCAGAACATCACCTGATAGAGACCGACAATACATAATCCAAAAAGCATTAAAGCAGAAACATCTTGCTTTTCTATACCTCTAAATTTATTAACGAATTTACTGAAAAGGCTTTTTGATTGACTATTGGCTTCATCAACTTTTTTTGTCACTTCCAGATTAGTCAGTGGCCCTCCTTGATTCCAAACGAATCGTGCCATCGTAGCCGCAGTATACAAGCCCATTACCGTAACGATAATAGTCGCATAATAATAAATATCTGAGCCTGTATTAACATAGCCTGCGATACCTAAAGCTGCAAAAAAAGCAATGTATCGAATATTATCGGTGATGGTATCGTACCAAGCCCCAAATTTCGACCCCTTATACATCAATCTAGCCAATTCTCCGTCACAACCATCTAAGATAGAGGCAATTTGGAAAATAAATGCACCGATTGCAATTTTCATATATTCACCCGATGCCACTAAATAAGCGCCATATAAAGTGAAGAAAAATACAAACGTGGTAACTGCATTTGGAGAGGTATTAAATTTAGATAAGAATAAACTAGTGCGTGTTGAAAACACCCGATTGATATTTTTACTCACCCAGCCATCCGTTTTTTTAACCAATGTTTTAACCAATCTTCTCTCCGCCTCTTTTTTCATACTTGGGTTGTCCACATCTTGCCAAAGTGCTTCGGGCACAACAGCAGTTCGAACCCCTGTTTCTGCAATAAATTGGTTAATGATATCACTTACAGATTTGGCGCCATTTTCTACTTTTCGAGCTACTTTTTGTCCATAGCCTTTTGGAAAATAAAATAGGCCCATATCCACTAAATCATAGCCTTTTATCTCTTTACCAATATCATATATTTTCTCGTCTTTAGATACTACTTTAGTCGCATCATCCATATCAAAAACTTCTGGTAGATTAGCATCACAAGCTAAAGATGGAATAGTTGGATTTTGTTCAACATCTTTTACAAAACTTTGCAAAGTAGGAATAGAAAAAATATGGTCAGACATCGTTAGGAAAAAGGGTGCTGTAGTTTGGCTAGCACCAGCCCCAAAAGAGACTCCATTTCCTTCGTTATGATTTTCGCAATAAATAAAATTGACATCTAATGCCTTAATTCTATCTATCTTACTAATTATTTCAATTATCTGCGCTCTATATTGTCCTACAACAATATAAAAGTGCTTAACCCCCACTTGATTAAGCGCCAAAATAGCCCGTTCTAATAATCTCAGTCCACCAACTTTTAAGAGTACCTTTGGTAGTTTAACTCCTTTTTCTTGGAATCTCTGCCCATTACCAGCAGCCAAAATGACTGCATGCTCTACTTGCAATTTCTTTGCTGATGTTGTTCCATTCATAGCTGGGCTTTCTGTGTCTACAGCTACCAATTCACGCTCCCTCGAATTAGACGCTTTGTACATGTTATTCTAGTTTTCTGTGAACGTTCTTAAAAATGTTTGCAAACATACTAAACTATACCCTTTATCAAGGTAAAATTTAACTTTTTCGCTAAAAGAAGTACCCAAATAATAGTTATATAAGCCTAAAACGTGTTATATGTTCAAAAAGCGATATAAAGTATGGATACGAAGTAAGTACCAACTCCCATTTATTAGACAATTCAAAGAAGTTCAACCCTTAACTTAATATCTATAAAATCGCTTACTATATTAAGCTCTACGTATTTACAATAAAACCTACCACTTACTATATTTGGTCTATATATATAAACTTTATAATATATATTTGCTGAGTTAACACTATTCTGAAACACTAAAATTTACGCTTGACATGACTTCAACTTTACTCTCCGACAACTTCCTCAAGAATGTGCGTACTTCTGCTCGAATTCTAGAAGCAGTAAATCATCGTTTTCGCAAAAGAATTATAGATCAAATCGAAGATTACGGTTCACTCAATACAGAGGCATTGTCTCGTTTGCTTAATGTAAAATCAAGCTTGGTGTCACAGCACCTAGATGTACTTAGAAGAGAAGGCATCATTAAATACCACATCGAAGGCAAACAATTTTTCTATTCATTGAATTATGCAAAAATCGAAAAAATAAATAATGCTATTCACGGCTTAGCCGAAGACTATTAGAAAGTAGATATCAGTAGCCAACAAATCAAGTATTTTAATGCTGATATTGGGAAAAGTAAAAAAGGAGTATCCAAGTTTTTGGATGCTCCTTTTTTTATATACCAACAATTAGTTTTTTAATTCAAAAAAACCGCACTTTCTGATACCTCCCGAATCTGTACATCAATATTATTTTTTAGCGTAGTCGACAAAGACAATCCATAATAATCTACTCGAATCGGAAAAGATTTATGGGAACGGTTGATTAAAACCGCTACTTCTACTTTTTTAGGTAATACTTCTAGAATAGGTTTAATGGCATAAAAGATTGTTCGTCCTGTATTGGCTACGTCATCTACAATAATCAAAACCTTATTATGAACTTGTTCCGGTGGCATCTCTAAAATAATATCTGACTTTAAAGGATTAGCAGGATTTAAGCGAATCCGCGTCACTGTAATCGGCATATCAGAAATCTTGGTCAATTCTTGCATCAATAATTCCGAAAACACCATCCCATTATTATTAATCCCTGCTAGAATCAACTCAGGTTCTCCAAAGTTATGCTCCAATATTTCAATTGCTAAGCGTTTTATCTTTTGGGTTATCTGTCTTTCATTTAAAATCTTCATGACTCAACTTTAAGTTCTTACTTATCTATTTTTATTATAAATAGGCTAACTAGTCTTACAAATCTCTCCCCTTTAAGCCATTATATAATATTTATTTCCTATAATTGCTCCAAAGATAGACTTGAATTTCTATATGATAGAAAGATGTTGGTCTATTTTTTGAAAATAAATTAGAATTAGCGAATATTCGCTAGGAATTATTTTTTCAAAGTGTATATTTGCAGTTCCATCTTCATGGTAAGCTCCCACAAAATAAACACTGGTATTCTACCAACCAACAATAAATTAACCACTAGTTTATGATACAACAAATACTTTTTGTCATTATTGCTGCAGTTGCATTTGGCTATGCAGGCAAACAATTTATGAAAATTCGTCGAAATATACTTTTGGGGAAAGACGTAGATTATGAATTAGATAGAGGTCAGAGTATCAAGAACACACTCCTGATTGCCTTTGGGCAAAAGAAGATGTTTAAGCGTTGGATTCCTGCGATTTTTCACTTATTCATCTACGTAGCTTTTTTATTTACGCAAATTGAATTAATAGAGATTTTAGTAGATGGTATTTTTGGCACTCATCGCTTTTTTGCGGATTTCTTAGGGGGGCTTTACACCTTAATCATCAATTCTATTGAGATTCTTTCGCTGTTAGCTTTTGTCGCAACCTTAGTATTCTTGGCTAGAAGAAACTTATTAAAAGTACCTCGTTTTCACAAAGATGAGATGACAGGCTGGCCAAAACTAGATGGTAATTTGATTCTTTATCTAGAATTATTATTGCTCGTCGGTATTTGTTGTATGAATGGAGCAGATGCTGTTTTGCAAAATAGAGGCTTGTCACACGATATTGGCACCATGGCGGTAAGTGATACTTTAGGGCCAGCTTTATTTGGTGGTATGAGTGAAGGCAGTTTACACCTTGTCGAAAGATTTGGTTGGTGGCTACACATTTTGGTCGTTTTTGGATTCCTAAATTATTTACCAAAGTCAAAACATTTACACATCATGTTGGCTTTCCCGAATACGTACTTCGCTCCACAAAATTCTAGAGGTGAAATGGAAAATATGCCAGCTATCATGAACGAGGTAAAAGGTATGATGGGCTTAATCGAAGGTGCAGAAGAAATGCCAATGGAAGAAGAATTACCAGAATTTGGCACTAAAGACGTAATGGGTTTGACTTGGAAAAACATTCTCGATGCTTATACTTGTACAGAATGTGGTCGGTGTACTTCAGTTTGTCCTGCCAACTTAACAGGTAAAAAGTTATCTCCTCGAAAGATACTAATGGATATCAGAGACAGAGCCACAGAAATAGGGGACAAATTAGACAGTGGTGATTTACAATACGTCAAAGAAGAATTGAAAGCAGAGGCTAAGACCTTGACTAAAGATAATTTTGATGATGGAAAATCGCTTTTCGATTACATTAGTCGAGAAGAACTCCACGCTTGTACCACTTGTAATGCTTGTGTAGAAGCTTGTCCAGTCATGATTAATCCATTAGAGCCTATTTTAAAAATGCGTCGCTATGAGATTCTAACCGAATCTGCTGGTCCATCTGAATGGGTACCGATGTTTACAAGTATTGAAAATACTGGCGCAGTTTGGCAAATTCCTGATGAGCGGGAACAATGGGCTAAAGATGCGATGGCGGAGAATAGTGGGGAGTAGGTGGTTTGCAGTTAGTAATTTTCACAAATCTTTTAACAAAAAATTGAGATAGTTCGCTATTCAATTCCTAATACAAAAAAATGTCAAAAAAATTATTAATACCAACAATGGCGCAATACTCTGCAGAAGGCAAAGAACCAGAAATCTTATTCTGGGTCGGCTGTGCAGGAAGTTTTGATTCAAGAGCACAGAAAGTAACAGTGGCTTTTTGTAAAATCATGAATGAAGTCGGCATCGATTTCGCTATTTTGGGCAATGAGGAAACTTGCACAGGAGACCCTGCTAGAAGAGCAGGCAATGAATTTGTTTTCCAAATGTCTGCCTTGCAAAATATCGAGACCTTAAAGATGTATAATGTCAAGAAGATAGTGACGGCTTGTCCACATTGTTTTAATACCTTAAAAAATGATTATCCTGCATTAGGTGGAAATTATGACGTTATTCACCATACCCAATTATTACAGCAATTAATCAATGATGGTCGCATAAAGATGAAAGAAGGAGGTGCATTCAAGGGTAAAAAAATCACGTATCACGATTCTTGTTACATTGGTCGGGTAAATGGGGTATATGAAGCACCAAGAGCTGTTTTAGAAGCGCTAGACGGTGACTTGGTAGAAATGAAGCGTTGTAAAACAACAGGCTTGTGTTGTGGAGCAGGTGGCGCACAAATGTGGAAAGAAGATGAACCTGGTGATAAAAGAATTAATATTGAACGGACAGAAGAAGCATTGGAGACGGGTGCAGAGATTATTGCTGCCAACTGTCCATTTTGTATCACGATGATGTCTGATGGGGTGAAAGCTGCAGAAAAGCAAGATTCTGTGATGGTTTATGATTTGGCAGAGTTGATTGTGAACAATAATGGTCTTTAAGATGTAATCAGTAAAACCCCACTTTATAAAAAATACAATAATGACAACTTACGAGGTTTTACCAGATACTACTAGCGTTTGGATTTATCAAGCAAAGACTGCTTTACCAGCAAAAGATATTACAGAAATCCGCCAACATATTTCCAACTTCACTACAAGTTGGGTCAGCCATAATAATCAACTAAGAGCTTACGGAGATATCTACCACAATCAATTTATCGTCTTGATGGTGGATGAAAGTTTAGCAGGTGCTAGTGGCTGTTCGATTGATAAGTCCGTACATTTCATCAAACAAATCGAACAGCATTACAATATTGATTTATTTGATAGAATGACCTTTACTTATAAAGATGGGGAAACAGTCAAATCAGCTCTACGCATGGAATTTGCCCAATTGTATAAATCAGGAGAAATTAATGACGCTACTTTAGTCTTTGACAATTTAGTAAAAACTAAAGGAGATTTCGATGCCAATTGGATAAAGCCCTTAGGTGAAAGCTGGCACAAAAGAATGGTTTGATTTTAGTGGTAAGTGGTGAGTGATAAGTTGTAAGTAATCATTAATAACTCACAACTTACAACTATTTTTCTTCATTGTAGAAACAAGCAATTCCTGTAAAAGCATAGAAGAAAGCGATTGTAATATTAAAGAGCGACATAAACATAAAAGGTACATAATCTAAGACTGCAACCCCTAAAGTAGTAGACATAAAAATACCACCTACCGTCCACGGAAACATACTTTCCATCATCGTAGACCCATCCTCAATCGACCGACTTAAAACTTTTCGATTGATGCCCATATCATCATATTTTTTTCTGAAGGTTTCAGAGATAACGAAGGTCGCCACAAATAGATTGGAAGTTAACATATCTGTAAATATCGTTGCGCCCAAAGTAGCAGCAACCGTATGTGTTTTCTTTTTCAAGCCATTCATCATTCTTTTCACGGTAACTGGAATCGCATTAATCACATCTAAAGTACCGATATAAGCAAAGAATAATAAACTTACCACTAGGGCATTAATCAAACTATACAACCCTCCCCTATTCAATATTTTTAAAACATCTGATTCTAATGCGACTCCTTCTGCCATGTCTAAAGAAAAGCCACTATTGACACTCTTGACAATAGCTTCTGTATTAAAATCTTGAAAGATAAAGGCTAAAATAACGGCTAAAATAGCAGAAGCCATCAAGGTTAAAAAAACAGGCTTACGTTTAAAAGAACCCCATAAAATGACGACTACGGGTAGTAATAAAACTGGATTAAAATTAAAAAGTGTGCTTAAATCCGCTTGCGTTGCGGATACACTAGTTAACGCATTCGCCGCATCAATGTCTGTAGCTATCGCACCCGTTGAAAGATAGGCATAAGCTATTGCCGCCAAAATCGCGGCAGGAATTGTCGTATACAACATGGAGTTGATATGGTCAAATAGCTCTACCCCAGCAGATAGGGCAACGGCATTGGTAGAATCAGAAAGTGGCGATAACTTATCTCCAAAAAACGCCCCACCAATAACGGCAGCGGCAGTAATTGCTAAATCTGCCCCATATACTTGTGCAATGCCCATCATGACAATACCAATCGTACCAGCCGAACCGAAAGACGTCCCCGTCAATACAGAAAAAACAATACAAATCAGAAAAGCTACTAGGTAAATCCAGTTGGGGTTAATAATATCAATGCCATAATAGGTCAACATCGGAATCGTACCAGAAATAATCCAGCTACCAATCAACGCACCGACTGCAAAAAATATCAATAAAACAGGAATAGATTCACTTACTTTTTCAATGATATGCTTTTGAATGGATTCCCATGTAAAACCATGATATAATAAATAGAACCCATTAAAGCTCATTGCAATTAGCACCATTGCTTCTATCGGTAATTTGCTACCGCCAAGGAGTTGCGGATGGACAAATAGACCGTAAATAAATAAAAGGATAAAAACAGCAATTGGCGTAAATTCTTTCATAAATTTTATTACTGATGAAAAAATAAGTTGGTTTTCTAACATTTTGCCTTAGCCTTCTTTTTATAACCAACAAAGCTGTTTCTAAAAAGAAGGCTAAGACAAAATGACCAACTTATTTTCCATGGTTTCTTACTCGTATTTTATCGACTAAAAAATTGACTGTCCTTCTACTGATAAAACATCTTCAAAGTAGCTTTCGCTTGGATGTGGAATACCTATCATTTTTAAAATAGTCGGCGTAATGTCTCCAACCGTCCGAATAGATTTGTCTTTATTTCCTGCTTGCTTTTTCAGTAGTGGAGAGCTAATAATTAAAGGGGCTTTTACAGCAGCATCAAATAATACGGATGCATTATTCCCTTTATTTCCAAGTTTTAAACTCGTCCAGCCTTCCCCTAAAGTTATCATAGAATTTGGGTTTCCCATATTTTCTAAGGAATTATCAATTGTGGCTAACTGATTCAATGCGGTTGGTTCAGAAATACCACCATCTGTGAGGAAAATGATAACGGTATTTTCATATTGCTTGGAAACTTTCAAATAGTCTATTAATCGACCAATATGCTTGTCCATATCAAATATCATCGCTGCGTAAATCTCCATTTTTTTGGCTTCCATGGCTTTAGTTGCTAAAGGCAAGTTTTCCCAATTTGGTAAATTTAAATTATCAATTCCTGTATGAATCCCTTTGGCTAGTTGGTTGGCTACTCGCTCTTCATAAATAGCTTGATACCCTGCATCATATTGACTACTAAAATTTTGTACCGTCCTTGCTGGTGCTTGCAAAGGATAATGTGGAGCAGTAAAAGAGAGGTAAGCAAAAAAAGGTTTTCTACGTTCTCTCTTTTTTCCTTTTGAAAAAAAGGATAAGAGTTGTCTAGAGAAATATTGCGTCGTATAAAAATCTTCCGAAATTTCTTTAATATTATTATTCTCTCTAAAAATTGCAGGGAAATAACGAGTATTCCCTAGGTGATTACTAGTCTCTTCCATCAACGCAAAAGAATGTTGAAAGCCTTTGGCAATGGGCATATCTGTCTTTTCTGTCCCCAAATTCCATTTTCCACTCATCATCGTTCGATAGCCGACCTCTTTTAATAATTGGGCAATGGTCACTACTTCTGCTTGCAATTGGTTGGTGCTTGGTACTTGTGCTTGTGAAGTACCGGTGAGTAACATCGAGCGAGTTTTAGCATCATCATTGGGCGTATAAAACTCGGTAAATAAAACACCTTCTTTCGCCAATTGGTCAATATTGGGCGTAGGAATCTCACTACCATAACAACCGATTTCTGAATAATCTAAATCGTCTGCTAGGATGATCAGAAAATTAGGACTATTGGGTGGTAGTTCTTTGTTTTGTTGACAGTTGGTTAATAATAAAATCAAACAAAGAAATAAGAAGTGGAATGTAGATTTCAAAGCATACCTTTTTTAAGTAAAAATTTTAAAAGTCGAATTTAGGCATTTTTTTTATCACATAGTCACATAGTCACATAGTAGATTTCACATAGCAATCATAGTTACTTTGTAAGCAAAACTATGTGAACTATTGTGTTCCTACTATGTGACTATGTGTTTAAAAATCATTTTTGGAAACCCAATACGATAAACAGAAAAACGCCCGTTTCTACCAAGAGAAGACGAGCGTTTTAAACTATTTTATTATTTACAAAATCACAGGTCACTGTCCCATAAAGGAACACGACCTAGAACAAGTCCCAAATGTAAGACCTATGATAATTCTGTCATCCTGTCCTTTTTCAATGCATCAATTTCTGATTGCTGTGACTTAATCATCTTATTTTGTTCAATCATGTATAAAGTCAACTCCTCTACTTTTTGTAATAAAGTCATAGAGAAAGCATTCAAGTTCAAACCATTTGCTTTCATCTCCGCCCCAGAAGGTACATTTGGCAAGTGCTTATTTGTTTGAATGAAGTTGCTTACTTCTTCGATTTTTGGTAAACCGTAATTGGCATCAAAAACAAAATCAGCAGGCGTTAAAGTACCGCCGTTTACTTTGATAACACCACCATTTCCATCTAACTCAATCGTTACATTACCTTTCCCATCTTTGATAAGTATTTCTCCGTCAGAAACGCCACCGCCTAAAGTCAAAGAACCCTCTTTTCCATTCGCATGAATCGTTAAAGACCCCGCACCGTTATAAGCTTTAATTTGTGCATCATGCCCTTCTAATTCCACTCTTGTTTTTCCATTAGAAGTTTTCAAAAAGATATCGCCATCGTGTGCATCTCCACCTAATGAAAGGTTTCCTGTTCCGCCACTCAAATGAACATTGGCTTTACCTGCATCATCATTCAGCTTAATCTCTCCATTATAGCCAGCACCACCAGCGGTGAAATTAGCATCTCCTCCATCAATATGGATAGTCTGCTTGCCTTTATGGTCTTTTAAAGCAATATCTCCTTGTGCACCACCGCCACCAATATTAATATTTCCATTTCCACCATCCAAGTGCATCGTCTGATAACCTTCTGCATTTCTCAATCCGATATCCCCTTGTGCACCAGCACCTCCCATATTCATATTCGCACTACCTCCATCAATGTGTATTGTCTGCTTACCTTCGGTATTTTTCAAAGCAATATCTCCTTCTGCTCCTGCTCCTCCAATCTCTATATTCGCACTACCTCCATCAATGTGAACCGTTTGTTGTCCTAGAGTATTTTTTAAATAAACATCTCCTTGTTGACCATTTCCACCAATTGTTACGTTCGCATCATTTCCGTCAATGTGAAGGGTGTTCTTGCCTGTGTTGTCTCTCATAGCGATGTCTCCTCCATGTCCACCGCCACCTAAAGCAATGTTACCAGAAGCACCGTTAAGAATAATTGAAGTTTGACCAGCTTCATCTTGTAATTCAACTTTCTTGAAATTGTCAGCCATAATTAATAAAATTTCTTGATTAAAAGGTTATGGAATAAAATATTACTATTTTTTTAAATACGATAGTATAGAAGAATTGTTTGGGGAATAATTGTTATCCGTAAATAACCATAAAATAAACGGCATCTTCCAGAATTTTATTCTATATTTTTATTTAATATGATGATAATAGTTAATTTGATGAAATAATATTATTGGCTCTGAACGTCAGTAAAAACAAAACAATCGCAGCTACTAAAATAATATAGCAAGCTAAATTATAACTACCTGTTTGTTGCTCTCCAAAACTAAAAATAGCTGGCCCTAAAGCACTACCCGCCACATTCAGACTCGTTGCAAATCCTGCGATGGCGCCCAAATGTGCTAAACCAAAAAATCTTGGCCAACTTACATTCATCAAGACCCCATGCAATCCACCAAACATCCCATTCGCAAAGATTAAGGTGTAATAACAAAAAGAATAATTACCTAAATTAATTACCGAATATGCAGATAAAATAATCGCTATTAATTCTAAGAAAAGTAAATATTTTAATTGAATATAATCACTCAACCAACTTCCTGTAAAATGAAAGAATAAGGCGACAAATGCACTGGGTACAAAAATCGAAAATGCCGTTGTTCTACTCATGCCAGCCTTTTCAAAAATATCAGCGATATGAAAGGTAATTGCAGTGCCATATAACCCCAACAAGGCAACCGTCAAAACAAATACCCAAAAGACAAATGTTTTCTGCGCTTCTTTGAGGGTATAATCTCTATCGGGTAAGCTCGCTTTCTTATTTTTGGTTTGAAATAGCGGTCTTCCACCATCTGGTTTACAATTAGCGTCTTTGGGATTGTCTCGAAAAAAAATAAAAATAAATCCCACAAAACAAAAGGCTAACAAAGCTAATTGCCCCAACGTTTCATGCCAATTTGTTTCCTCTATCATGCCATTTAAAATACCCGGTGCAATAGAAAATCCAAAGGATACCGCAATGCCACTTAATCCATTGGCAAAACCTCGATTTTCAATAAACCATTTCATCAACATGGTTCTGGAAATCATTGTTAAAACGCCTTGTCCTGAAAATCTAAGCAGAAAGAATAAAACCGTAATCGTTCCAAATGCTACGTAAGAAGAAGAACTTTCTCCTAAAAATTGTACAGCAATCCTTTCTGCAATTTTATCTGATTTAGACAATAGTAGTAAAGTCCCTGAAAGTACTAAAGCAGCAGTCATTGCAATGACTCGACCTCCATATTTATCATATAACTTCCCTACTCTAGTCAACAGTGTCGCGCTGATTAAGGTCCCAATTAAATAAGCATTGGATAGTTCAAAACGTTCTATTTCAAGTGCATCAATGAGGTAATCCGTAAAAACACTCACCCCCATCGTTTGACCGGGGATACTCATGATAACGCCACAAATACCCGAAATCAAGATTACCCAACCGTAGTTAATTGGAAATTTCGAAGGTTTGAAAGGTAGGTCTTGGCTAAGAAGGGGTTTCATATTTTGAGAATAGAAATGAGAGAATAGAGAGAATAGACGATACAAAATAAAAATGCACAAAATCTGTAGCTAGACCTTGTGCATTTTTATTTATGGAGTGTATTAACCATTTTGTTTACAGCATTAAACACTGTTTGCCAACTAAACAGAGAACGACTTGGTAAAACCTCTATTCTCTCAGCGAAGCGGTTTATACTCACTAATCTACTAAAAGAAAAAGCGACGTATATCTTGATAATTGGCAAATAGCACTAGTCCCATGACTAAGACAAATCCTGCTATCGTGGCATATTCCATAAATTTATCACTCGGCTTTCTACCACTGACTACTTCATATAAAAGGAACATCACATGACCTCCGTCTAAAGCAGGAATTGGTAATAAATTCATAAATCCTAGAATTAGCGATAAAATAGCAGTCATTGTCCAGAATCGCTCCCAATCCCAAGTTGTAGGGAACATACCTGCAATCGACCCAAAACCACCTAAACTTTCAGATGCTTTGATTTTACCTTTGAAGATTTGACCAAAAGCTTTGATTTGGTCTGCTAAAAAATTGTAGCTTTTTCGGTAACCCGCTGGCATAGCTTCAGCGAAGGAATAAGTTTGTTTTTTTGTGTCAAAAAACTCGGTTATATATGCTCTGGTTACACCGATTAATCCAGTCTCCGTTAAAGTCAAATTTTTAGTAAGCGTATCTCTATCATTTCTTATCAACTTAATAGATACTGGATTCCCCTTATTTTTCTTGGCTTCTACAGAAAAAATATCCCAAAAAGGAGTTGGAATACCGTTGATTGCAATAATTTTATCTTTAACTTTTAGTGCTGCTTTTTCAGCAGGGCTATCTTTTTGAACAGTACTAACAACAAAAGGCAATCTTGGTGCAAAAATTTGCATCCCCTTATTCTCGTGTCTAGATAAAATATCAACATATTTTTCGTCAATATTTATCTTCTTCTCTTGACTATTTCTTTCTACTGTCACCGTTTTAGCATCATTGATAATAATTTCTCTTCTCAAAAAATTACCACCAAATTTTTCAACTGAATTACCACCAATTGCCAAAATCTTATCTCCATTCTGCAATCCTAAATCCATACCTAGCGAATCGACATGAATACCGTAAGTCGCATTTTCATTAGGCAAATATTCTTCCCCCCAATTCCATAACACTAAACCAAATAAAAGAATACCTAGAATAAAGTTGACTGTCACTCCGCCTAGCATGATAATTAATCGTTGCCAAGCCGGCTTCGAACGGAATTCCCAGGGCTGCGGCGGTAATTTCATTTGCTCTCTATCCATACTTTCATCAATCATCCCTGATATTTTTACATAGCCACCTAGCGGTAACCAACCGATACCATATTCTGTATCTCCTTTTTTGTACTTAAATAATTCAAACCAAGGGTCAAAAAATAAATAGAATTTTTCAACTCTAGTGTTAAACCATTTAGCTGGGAAAAAGTGCCCCATCTCATGTAAAACAATCAAAATGGACAAACTCAAAAAGAGTTGCCCCGCCATAACCACATAATCCATGTGTATTTTAATTTAAAACCCGTCAGCCTGACAGCTAGTCGGGCAGGTCTAAAATTCAAAACCTAAAATTTAAAAGTTGCTATTAAGCCAAGGCTTTAAACAATCATAGGTCTAAAAATCAAATCAATTTTCAAATTTTGCGCCAATAATTCTAAGGTAAAACGACAGTTTTATACCTATTGTTTTGGCTCGCATGCAAAAGTAGCATATTTTTGGTTCAATGTTTTAGTAAATAGCAGTTGGGAATTAGCAGTTTGCTGTTTTCTCCGAGTACAAGATTGATAATAGCTAAATATGATTCTATTTTATACTGATAATATTGATGGCAACATCGCCCATTTAGATACCGAACAGGCACGTCATTGTGTGCAGGTATTACGAAAAAAAGAAGGTGATGCTATTTCCTTTGTAGACGGCTCGGGAGGTTTTTATGAAGGTATTATTCATGAAACAGGCAAGAAAAAATGCGTGATTCAAATTATCAAAACGCAACAAGGATTTAACAAACGTCGCTTTAATTTACATATCGCCATTGCACCTACCAAAAATACGAATCGCTTAGAATGGTTTCTGGAAAAAGCAACCGAAATCGGTATTGATGAAATTACTCCTATCATTTGCCATCATTCCGAGAGACGAAAATTACGAACCGACCGACTCCGTAAAATATTGGTCGCAGCCATGAAGCAATCCCTAAAAGCTTACTTACCTATATTAAACGAACCTATTTCTTTTAAACAATTCCTCCAACTACCACGTACCAAGGTTGTAAAATATATTGCGCAAGGGGCAGAAAATGCGGCGTTGAAAGACAACTACTCTGCTAAAAAAGACGTTTTATTATTAATTGGACCAGAAGGCGATTTTTCTAAAGACGAATTAAGCATGGCTTTTGATAATGGTTTTCAAGGTATCAATTTAGGAAAAAGTCGCCTACGCACAGAAACAGCAGGCATCGTGGCTTGCCATACTTTGAATTTGTTGAACGAATGAAAAAGCTGAGAGGTGAAGAGACAATTGTTGAAAAAGATATTTAAGTAATAAAATAGACGCTAGAGACTGGCACGATACATCCAGTATCAAGCATTCAGCAACTAGTATTAAAACATACGGATGAAAAATATAATCTTATCGTTAACTACGCTATTTATTCTTTTTGGATTTACGGGTAACTATCAAAATACCGCCATTTTAAAAATGGGTTTATTAAAATACAATGGAGGTGGAGACTGGTATTCCAATCCAACTGCATTACCCAATCTAGCTACTTTTTGTAATAAAGAGTTAGGCACTAATTTCGATAGAGATTATGGAACAGTGGAAGTAGGGAATGCTGCTTTGTTCGATTATGCTTTTTTACACATGACTGGTCACGGAAACGTAGTCTTCTCCGATTTTGAAGCAGAAAATTTACGGAATTATTTAATTGCTGGTGGATTTTTGCACATAGACGATAATTACGGCATGGACCCTTATGTACGTATCGCTATGAAAAAGGTGTTTCCAGAACAAGAATTCATCGAGTTACCATTTGAGCATCAAATTTATCATCAGAAATTTGATTTTAAGAATGGCTTACCAAAAATTCATAAGCACGATGATAAACCTGCACAAGGATTTGGCATCTTCCACGAAGGTAGATTGGTTTGCTTTTATTCTTATGAAAGTGATTTAGGAGACGGTTGGGAGGACCAAGAAGTCCATAAAGATACACCAGAGGCAAGAAGAAATGCGCTACAAATGGGCGCTAATATTGTACAATTTGCTTTTGAGCAGTAGGCTCGATACGAAGATGCTAGATACTGGTTTAGTCGAGTATCTAGCATCCAATATTCAAGTTACTTAATTACCTTCAAGCTTAAATCTAAGCTCGTCGCAGAATGCGTCAAAGCACCTACAGAAACATATTGCACACCTGATTTAGCAATCTCTCTTACTGTATAAATAGTTACCCCTCCAGAAGCTTCTGTTTCAAATCTGTCCCCAATTGTTGCTACTGCTTCTTTTAAAAGTGGCACTTCAAAGTTATCTAGCATAATTCTATCCACCATACCTATGTCTAGCACTTTATGCAATTCTACTAGATTTCTTACTTCTACGGTAATAGGTAGTTTTTTATTATTTCTTTCTAAATAGACATTTACCTCTTTGATAGCTTCTCTAATTCCACCACAGGCATCAATATGATTGTCTTTAATCATAATTCTATCATACAAACCATAACGATAGTTGGAACAACCACCTACCTTCACTGCCCATTTTTCCAAAAATCGTAATAATGGAGTCGTCTTTCGAGTATCGAGAATCGTTACAGGTAAATCTTCTACTTCAAATTTAAATCTGTTGGACATCGTCGCAATGCCACTCATTCGCTGCATCGTATTTAATACCAATCGCTCTGCTTTTAAGAGTGCTTGAGAATTGCATTCTACCTCAAAAGCAATTTCGCCATATCGGATAGCTTCGCCATCTTTTTTAAATAATTTTATCGTTGAAGTTGGGTCAACTTTCTTAAAAATACGTTGAGCTAATTCTATTCCAGCGATGACCCCGTCATCTTTTACCAATAATTTTGCTTTGGTTCTTGCGGCAGCAGGGATGCAAGCGAGGGAAGTATGATCACCGTCTTGAACATCTTCCATTAGTGCCTTGTCAATAAAATCATTAATGTAATCTTCTGTTATTAATCCGCCAGTCATTTTTAGTCTTTTGTGTGTTTTCAGGCCTTGAGATAAGTACAACTAGGCCTAGTATAAATTTCTTTTTTAAAATTCGGACGAAGATAAGAAAATTAGGCATTAAATGCTTGAAAATGTCCCTTGGGTTACTCCTTAAAAAAGAAGCCCAAATCTAATGGTAATACTCTTAATTATACCTTTAGAATTTTCTCTAGTCATGTCCATCCCGTTTATTTTCATAGCTGCGTCATCCGTTACATCGGAAAAGCCTTGTCTATAAATTATTCCGCCAATTAAAGCCGTACTTTCAGACAATGCATATTGTACACCGCCGCCAAATCCCCACGTGAGATTAAATAGATTGACGTCTTCAGTGATATTTTCTCTTTCACGGTCTAAGGAAGAAGTACCTGCAACATCTCCTCTAGCTTGCAGTTTAAACCCTAATGAAAAAAGTGGAATTTCTGCAAAATAGCGTAGGTAACCAAATTCCTTAGTCCGCATCTTTAAACCAAAAGGAATTTCTAGATATTGGATGTGGTATTTTAAATTAACACCAGCAGGTAAGTCGTTTAAAGCTAAATCACTTAATTCAGATTTAGTCCAAAAATTTCCACCTTCCACATGTCGCAGCGTACCGCCTTGATTAAAAGCAAAACTTAGCCCACTGACAATGGCATAATTTTCTCGAAAATAATATTCACTCACCATGCCCAATTTCAAACCGACATTGGTGCCATTTCCATTAATTAAATTATCATCCGTAGACATCCAGCTAAACGAAGGGCTTAATTGGAATCCTAATCGCAATTCCTTATCATTGAAATCTAATTGACTGAAGCCAATGTTAGTCAGCAGCGAAAAAAAGGTGATAAGAGAGACAATTTTTTTCATTTTATAAAAGTTGAGTCTATGACTTTTTTTAAAAATCATTTTTGTATTGTAAAAAACTGAGCTTGGCTCTACAGAAACGCAAAAAAGCACTATTTTATGTTCGCGAAAAACAATTTTTCCACTTTCTTTATATTATTTCTTAGTTTAATTTGTTTGTCAAGCTGTTTGGAGGACAAAGATAAGAACATTCCTGATGTTAGTGGAGTGCAAGTTGAGGTAAAAGTGAATCGGTTTGACCAAGACCTATTTAGTATAGACACCAATCAAGTAGCCGAAGGAATCGAAAAACTGGAAGAAAAATATCCGGATTTCACTGATTTTTATCTGACGCGTGCCTTACAAATAAAAAAACCATGGGATACTACAGGTGCATATAGAGAATACACCAAAGGGTTTCTTACCTACCCTTTCGTCAGAGATTTACATCATAAAGTAGATTCTGTGTATGGTGATTTTGGTAGTGTTACAAAGGAGTTAGAACAAGGTTTAAGATTTTATAAACACTATTTTCCAGAAAAAGAAATTCCTAAATTCTATACCTTCATTTCTGAGTTTTCTTATGGTATTGCCATCCCTCCAAAAGGAAATGCAATAGCCATCGGATTAGATTTATTTCTTGGAAAAGATTATGCTCCTTATGCTTATCCCCCTTTAAGTCTGCCTCAATATATCGTCCGAACGCACGACAAAGAACACCTGCCTTCTAAAATTTTCAAAGGCATGGTCGAAGATATAGCAGGGCCCGTAAAAGGTAATAAATTCATTGACCACATTATCCAAAATGGAAAAAAGATATACATTCTGGACCAATTACTACCCTATGCACCAGATAGTATTAAATTGGGATACACCGCTCAACAAACAGCATGGGTCAATGCATTTGAATTGGATATTTGGGGTTACTTTCTTAAAGAAGAATTGATGTATTCAGATGATGTGCAAGCCTTTAAGTCCTTAGTCACGACCGCTCCTAAATCTGCAGGATTGACGGAAGAATCACCAGGAGAAGTTGGCAATTGGATAGGATGGCAAATTGTCAAAGCCTACATGAAGCGTCATCCAGAAACTACTTTAAAAGAATTAATTGCTTTAGATGATGTGCAAGAAATTTTAAGCAAATCTCGATATAAACCGAGAAGAAAATAATTGTTTTAAAATGAATCATAAGTACCAAATATGTGAACCATAGCTAATCATTTTGAATTATTTTCGCTAAGCAAAGCTTAACACTATAAGAAATAATCAAAATGGCGTAATTTTGGCTTTCAACGTATTAAATAACTCGTCATGACACTTAAAGAATTTTTTGATTTACTATCTGTTAATCCTTCTTATATTGTTGGCTTTTTTTTACTAATTCCATTAGCCGCCTTTATCGGTACAGTGATAGGCAGAGGCGAAGAAGATGAACCTGTTTGGAAATTTTATTATTCTACCTTAATATATTTGGCAGCAGTTCCTGGAATTTTTTCAGTAACACTGAATATCTATTTATTTTTATTTGAGCGAAGAAGTGTGATGGACTCTGATGTATTCACGCAGATTCTACCAATCATTTCGATGTTTGCTACCTTAATGATTATTCGAAAGTCCATTAACTTAGATAAAATTCCTGGTTTTGGTAACTTATCTGGTTTAATATGGATGATTGGAGCCGTTTTAATGATTATGTGGTTTATGGAAAAAACGAGAATTTATGTTTTCTCTTATATGCCTGTACAATATGTTTTCTTTATATTAATTGGACTAATTTTGTTTTTCCGATTTGGATGGTCCAAACTGAGTAAACCTTCCTAATTGTAAATAAAAAAGATTAGAAGACTAGATAATAAAGGCAGCTGTTAACCTACAGTTGCCTTTATTATTTATAATTCGCCTAAAACAGTCTATTTCAATAATTTACCCATCGAGAAACCAACAACTCTTCCAAATGAACCGTAATTTTGCAAACTCATAATTTATAACTCATAATTTATAATTATCAATGATTAGTGCCTCGAATGTATTTGTGCAATATGGAGATAGAATTTTATTGAATAGTGTCAATTTTGTCATCCACGATGCTGATAAGGTAGGCTTAGTAGGTAGGAACGGCGCAGGAAAATCAACTTTATTAAAAATTATTGCAGGAGAAATTTCACCACATGGTGGTAATATCACCATGCCCAATGAGAAAACCTTAGGATTTTTGCACCAAGAAATGTTTTTACCAAAAGGTAAAACAGTGATAGAAGAAACCTTAACAGCCTTTAATGAGGCAGTAGGCATTGAAAAAAGAATTGGAGAAATTAATAATGAAATGGCAGAGCGCACGGACTATGAAAGTGCAGCTTACGCCAAGTTGATAGAAGATTTTTCGGAGTTGAATGACCGATTTAGTTTCTTAGGAGGCGTCACAATGGTCGCCGATGCGGAACGAATATTAAAAGGGCTGGGGTTTAAACATAAAGATTTAGCTCGATTGACAGATGAGTTTAGTGGTGGTTGGAAAATGCGGATTGAGTTAGCCAAACTATTATTACAAAAGCCAGATTATTTATTACTGGATGAGCCGACTAACCACTTAGATATTGAGTCTATTATTTGGTTAGAACAATTTTTAAAAACCTATCCTAGTGCCGTTATTACGATTTCGCACGATAAGCAATTCCTCGATTCCGTTACTAAAAGAACCATCGAAGTAGAGTTAGGAAATATATTCGAATACAAAGCTTCTTATAGTAAATTTGTTCAACTTCGTACAGAACGTCGAGAAAAGCAAAAAGCCACTTTTCAAAATCAACAAAAAGTCATAGCGGAAAAAGAAAGAACCATTGCTCGGTTTATGGCGAAAGCCAATAAGACTAAGATGGCGCAATCAATGCAAAAAGCATTGGATAAAATGGAGCGAGTGGAGATTGATAGTGAAGATGCAGGTGCGATGAATTTACGCTTTCCGGCTGCTCCTCGTTCTGGTGACATCGTAGTAGACGGACAAAATGTAGTGAAAAATTACGGAGAATTAAAAGTTTTGGAAGGAGTTGATATAAAATTGGACAGAGGTGATAGAGTTGCCTTTGTTGGACAAAACGGGCAAGGAAAAACCACTTTGGCTAAAATATTAGTCAATAAGTTACCCCATACAAGTGGAGAGATTAAGTTGGGCCATAACGTCAAAGTAGGTTATTATGCACAAGACCAATCAGATACTCTTTATCCAAATTTGACGCTTTTAGAAACCATGGAAAACGCCTCTCCGCCAGAAATGCGTACCAAATTAAGGAATATCTTAGGGGCATTTATGTTTAGTGGAGAAGATGTCGATAAGAAGGTATCTGTTCTTTCAGGAGGAGAGCGAGCAAGATTAGCTTTGGCTTGTTTGCTTTTAAAACCATTCAATTTATTGGTACTGGATGAACCTACCAATCACTTAGATATGATTTCTAAAGACGTACTAAAACAAGCATTAATGAAATATGATGGAACGATGATAGTCGTTTCGCACGATAGAGATTTTTTGGGTGAACTAACCTCACGAACTATCGAATTTAGAGATAAACAACTCTATGACCATATTGGTGATGTCAATGTCTTTTTGGAAAAACGAGAGATGGAAAATATGCGGCAGGTAGAACTAGAAAAAAGTAAGCATCAAACGGCTCCTGTTACAAAAGTAGCAGTTGCCTCCACCGAAAAAAGAGAATTAACCTACGAAGAAAAAAAGGAACGTAAAGGACTTCAAAGAAAGGCACAAAATGCGGAAAATAAGATTAGTCAATTAGAAGAAAAGATTGAGCAACTAGAGCAAAAAATGGCAAAATCTGGTTTTTATGGTAGTGCCGATGAGCAGAAAGTAATGTCTGAATATCAAGCTAAGAAAGACGAATTAGATACAGCTATGGAGTCTTGGGAAGCAGCAGTGATGGTTTTAGAGGAGTTTGATGAAACGCATTAAACCATACCGAAATAGACCACCACTATCACCTTTTAAAAATTAACTATTCTGCCTCAATACTCACTCGAACTAACGCATCTGTAGTAGGATAAGTAAATTCATCATTTAAAGGACGAACAACACCGCCTTCATCAGTACTTTCTTTCCCCCCATTTCTAAGTGGTTGAAAAGCACCAGCCCCAGGAAATTCATTCATTTCTGTCCCTGCATCCCATAGTTGTAACTGGTTCGTCACATCACCATTAATAGGTTCCCCGTTGGGAAATAATTCAAGACCGTTATCATCGAAAGCAAAAAATAAATCATTCGTTTCCACTAACATAGTTGCGATACTTAGATAATCACCAGCATTCGCTTTAAAGGAGAATTCATACCTATCACCTTGCACTAATTTTCCACCAAGATTTAATACATTATTTCCGACGGGGTCATTGAAAACAGCTACTTCCGTAAAAGCAGCATTCCCTTTCAAAGCATCGGTTAAAACCTCTGGGTTTCCATATTCTGCTAAAATTTCTAAGCCCTCCCCTCTATCTTTTTCTCCATTTGTAAAAATAGGATTACCTGCATTATGAACAATATAAATACCTGTCCCTATAATCGAAGTAAAGCCAGTGCTCTCAGCTACTTGATTCCATAAAAGGTCAATATTATTATCTACTATCATTGCTTCTAGTTCATCCGAAGCTTTTGCATTTGCTTTAAAAACATACTTATCACCTTGATGAATTGCAAAAATACCTGGCGCAATGGCACTAGGCGTACTTCCCAAGTCTGATATATTTTCAATCGTTAACACAAATTCATTCTCTCCATTATGAGTTAGAAAAAATCGAACCATGGTATCTACTGCTGGATAGATTAACCCATCATCTAAAGAGTCCGCCAATTGAATAGTACTATTTTCTCGTTCCATCAAGCTATCCTCTTCACTAAAACCCTCGTTAGTTGCTATTCCTGCATCCCACAAATGAAGTGCTGATGTAATATCCCCTATAACAGGAGTCCCATCTTCCTTGTATAAAGGAAATCCTAATTCCCCAAACCCAAAAAATAGGTCATTCGATTCTACCATTTTTTTAGCGATTGAAAGGTTAGTTCCAATACCCGCAACAAAATTATAAGACTTGCTTTCACCTGGTAGAATTAATGTCGTTTGTCCAGATTGAAAGAAAGTGTAATTTGACATGATATTTTCGAATGTCACAGTAAAAGTAGTCGACACTTCAGTTTCTTTAATCATATCCACAACCTGTTCCTCTTTTTCACAAGCCATAAATACAAACAGTAATAACAAAAAGAAAATATTACCTTTCATATTAAACTAAATATTTTTAAGAAAAAGGAGGGCGTTTCTCTAAATTTTAATCAAAATAAGGAGGAGAAATTGGGGGTACAGAAGCTAAAGTATATAAGTTCAGAAGTTTTTTTAAAAAAAGAAAATCGTTTTACGCTTAGTCGAATTGTATTTATTAGACAAGTAACTTATTATAAATATTTATTAGACTCAGAATCAAATTTTTAGAAATTATTTGTAGTGTAGTTGCTATTCTTTCTTCAATTCTAAAAATTATTCCTTCTATCCAAATTGTCTGTATAAAGACTTTTAATTTTACTGTTTTATGAATAATGATGTGAAGTTATTATTACTGATACCCCGCAGCCTGCAACTTAAACAACTCTGCATATTTCCCATCTTTCGCCAATAATTCCTCATGGCTACCTAACTCTTTCATCTGCCCATTTTCTAAAAATAAAATACGGTCTGCCATCCGAACAGTTGAGAAACGGTGAGAAATCAACACCGCCATTTTACCTTCAATTAATTCCGAAAAACGCTGAAAAACTTCGTGTTCAGCTCTTGCATCTAAAGCAGCGGTTGGTTCATCTAAAATCAATAATTGCGCATCCTTCATATAGGCACGAGCCAAGGCTATTTTTTGCCACTGCCCTCCCGATAAATCTACCCCATCGGCAAAACGTTTACCTAAAAATTGTTGGTATTTTTCAGGTAAATTATCAACAACAGTATCTGCCAAACTTTTATGAGCAGCATCTTTGATAGCGGGTAATTCTTCTATTTTAGGAATATTTCCAATAGCGATATTTTCTGATACTTTCATTTGAAAACGCACAAAGTCTTGAAAGATAATCCCAATTTCTTGGCGCAAATCTTTTAAATCATACTCTCTTAAATCTTTTCCATCCAGTAAGATTCTTCCTTCATTCGGCTCGTATAATCGAGCCAATAATTTGACCAAAGTCGTTTTGCCTGCTCCATTCTCTCCTACTAATGCTAATTTTTCGCCAGTTGGAATATTGAAACTCAAGTTGCGTATCGCCCACATTTTACTATTTGGATATCTAAACCCCACATTTTCAAAAGTGAAACCTTTTTGAATGGGTTGCGGCACTTTTCGAGCCGCTCCATTGAGATTAATCGTCGGTTTAATCTTAAAAAATCCAAATAAATCCTCTAAGTATAAAGCACTTTCCGTAATCATGGAAAAACGATTCATGATACTCTGCAACATATTCCGCATCCGTTGAAAGGAGCCTGCTAAAAAAGTTAAAGTACCTACGGTAATTGCGGCACTGACCGTTTGTAAAATTATAAATACATACGCTCCATAATAAGCCATCGTTCCCAAAAAAGAAAGCAAACTACCCACCATTGCTCTATTGACAGCTATCTTTCGATTTTCTTTATAATATTTATCTGCTATGAGCTCAAATCGGTCGGCTAAGAAATTTTCTAAACCAAATATTTTTACCTCTTTAGCAGTTTGGTCACTCGCTCCAATAAACCGCAAATAATCTAACTCTCTTCGCTGTGGTGTCCAACTTCTAGTTAAAGAATAGCTCCGTCGATTAAAATGTGTCTCACCGATAAAAGAGGGGATAACTGCCACTATTAATAATAAAATCAACCAAGGGTTAAAGGCAATCAATCCGCCCGCTAAGAAGACAATAGTAATCATGTCTTGCAATTGGGATAGCACCTGCGACATTAGGATAGTGCGACTATTCGTCTGCCGCCTTGCTCTTTCTAGTTTGTCATAAAACGTTGCATCTTCGAATTGATACAAGTCCAAAGAAGCCGCATGTTTTATCAATTTCACAGAAGTAGCATTGGAAAACAAATCGCCCAATAAACCATCAAAAAGAGAAATAGCTCGGTTTAACAATTCGGATAAAACGGCTAAACCCAATTCTATTCCAACTAGTATCCATAAATAAGACATCTCTTTATCTGTCGCATCAATTAAGCGCAACACTTCGTCAATAATTTCCTTTCCTACCCATAAAATAGCTAAAGGAATAGCCGATTTGATAAGCCGCAGCAAGACATTTGTAAAAGTCATGCCTTTGTGTGTTTGCCAAATCAATTTGAAAAAGGGTGGTAAATTTTTGAGTGCAGCAAATTGGTCTTTGAAAGAGACTTTCTCTTCGCCTTTTTTCTTTTTAATATGCCCGCCTATTTTTTTATTTTTTGACATTTATTTTTTTGTTTTTCCTGTTTCACTAAATAGCAGGATACCACATAGAATTAAACAATTCTTATACTTTTTAAGTTTCCAACAAATTTAACGCTATCAATTCCTTTTACCTTCAATTCAAATAGTTATTTTAGCTATTTCTTTTCTTCATCAAAATATAAATAAAATGAATACACCTGACGAACGTTTTGCCGCATTAAATCTTGAATTACCACCAGCACCAAAACCTCTAGGTGTTTATAAGCCTTTTTTGCAAGTCGGTAATTTTATCTATGTTTCTGGACATGGAACGGTCCAAACAGATGGTAGCTTATTATTTGGTCGAGTTGGAGATGATATGACTAAAGAGGAAGGGAAAGCTGCTGCTCAATTAGTTGGCTTAGCTATTCTGGCTACTTTAAAAGCCAACTTAGGCAGCTTAAATAAAATAGGTCGAGTTATTAAAGTATTGGGCATGGTAGCTTGCGTACCTGATTTTAAGCCACACCCATACGTCATTAACGGCTGTAGTGAATTATTTGCTAAAGTATGGGGAGAAGAAAATGGTGTTGGTGTAAGAAGTGCTGTTGGAATGGGGTCTTTGCCGGGTGGGATACCTGTGGAAATTGAGGCTATGTTTGAACTGGCGTAGTTGGTTGGTAGCACAGACTTTAGTCTATTCAGTTTAAAGCATTTTAGTTGAAGGATTATTTTCTATAAAACGGTCTAAAGACCGTTATCCAGACCAGATTAAAATCTGGGCTACCGATTATTAATTCAAATGAATATTTTCTTCTAGTTCAAATTCTTCTTCTTTTTTTCGATTTCTCCACCAGAAATAGCCCAAACCAAAGACAATGACATAAGGTGTTAACAGCATGTATAGAATGCCATTATTTAAACCTTGTCCGTCTGTTCCTCCATTTTTCAAATTACTTTCTGCGGACATCTTACACATTGGGCATTGTGCGGTTACTTCCTGCGTTGTAGTTAATTGTAAACAAAAAACTAAAGAACAAAGAGTAATAATTTTGATGATTTTATTTTTCATGATACAAGTTTTATAAGTTGTTTATTAATAATATGGCCTCAACATCAAATAACAAATCGGCCCTGTAATCGCCACATATAACCATATAGGATATACCCACTTTGCCATTTTACGATGTTTTTCTATCTGCCCTGTATATCCTCTGATAAAAGTAAATAAAATAAAAGGCAAGCTAACCGCTGCCAAAATTATATGTGTAATTAAAAAGAAAAAATAAACATAACGAATAATCCCTTCTCCACCATAATTAGTTTCTGGCGTTGTCGTGTGATAAACCACATAACATAATAAAAATAAAACAGATACTCCCAAAGCTAAAAAATTCGCCTGCTGATGAGCTTTTACATTTTTGTTTTTAATAAAATATAACGATGCCATTAGAATAATAGCTGCTAAAGCGTTTAAACTTGAATAAAAAGGAGGTAAAAAACTAAAATCTATACTAGTATCAAAATGGATACGCCGCATAAAAATTACGAGTAACATAACAACAGCTGATACGATAGTAGCTGCAATATTTAGTTTTTTCGCTAATTGTAAATTAGGTTGACTCATTGACTGTATTAATTATTTATTACAATTTATTTCTCTAATTCTCTTTTCATTCTAGCTTCCTCTGGCGGTGCCTGCGGCATTAGATTAGCAATATGCTCAATCAACTTACCGGCATCTTTAGTATTGTTCAAATCATAAAAATATCGAATAACAGAACTAGTATCGGCAATAGCTACGTTGGCATTTCCTGCATAACTTTTAGATACCCCTTCTGGAAATGGAAAAGTAGCTATAAACTGTTCCATTTGCTCCTCATCTCCAGTCAGAAAGTTCCATTGTTTTTCTTCCTTTATATTTAAGCTTTTAGTATAATTTTGAACAGCTTCTAAAGAAGTACCTTTGACAAAGGTATAGAATAAGATATCATCTTTTTTGTCAAATTGGTCTTGAATCTTGTATAAAATATCCATGTAAGCTTTACTCTTATCAATAGCCGCTAAATCTACAAAATTGGTAATAACTGCATTATCAGGCAAATTTTCTTGACTGATAGTTGCACCATTTTGATTCACTAGTTGGAAAGTGGGTATTTTACCTAAATTTTGGTCAAGCTCTTTGATGACCCCAATCCGATATTTATACCCCTCATTGAGGTAATACCAAGATACCATTGGAAAACCAATAAGAAAGACACTGATAGCAATTACTCGAAAAATTCTGCTCATTGTTTAGTTGATTGATTATTAGGTCAAGTGGTTACCCAAATCTGACATCATACATCCTTCTCGTTTTCCAATTTTGTCTTTTGCCTACTCTACTTACACCCTATAAACAAAAAAAGGCGGGGTTTGTGCCCCGCCTTTTTTCATATTATTGTAATTTTTCAGTTTCTATTTTTTTCAGGAGCATGCCTTGCGGTTTTATTGCATCCTCTGAGCTGACTTCATTTTTTTCTTTAATCAATGCTCGACGTTCGCCCCAAGAAGCGCCTTCTTGGAAAAAAGCAATCATTCCCCAAATCAATAAAGCAGTAGGCAATAATACACTCATTCTTAAGCCAGGTACTTCCTGTGCCATGTGCATGAAATTATAAATAATATAATAAGCTTTGTAAATAGATAAAATGCCTATAATTAGTGCCGCAGTAATCACAACAGCTGACACGTCTTCTAAACCACTAATCACATGCCCTTTTTGCAAAAGCGATACAAATACTTCAATTAAAGTAACAATTCCTAAAACAGCGCAACCTTTCCAAACCATCTTCTTTGCATCTTCATAATTATGATGTCCCATTTCCTTTTATTTTTTTGCTAAGCAATTTACTAATTGCTAAATAATAATCAATAATTTCACCTGTCTATAGACAACAGGTAATCAACTAATAATTAAATAATTACAGTAGATAAAATACTAAGAATACAAATACCCAAACTAAATCGACAAAGTGCCAATAAAGGCCAATCTTCTCCACCATCTCATAGCCATTCTTTCTAGCCGCATATAGACCACCTCCAGCGTTTAGCATTATGATTAATAAAAACACTACACCTGAAAGTACGTGAAACCCGTGGAATCCAGTAATAAAGAAAAATAAGGCACCAAATGCTTTTGGTCCATTTTCTTGGGCAGCAGCTATCCCCGATTCCGTTATAAACTTCCTTTGGATAAATCCTTCTTCATTCAATCTAAATCCTGGAAAATCCACCCCTGCTTCTGGAAGATTATCGAAGTCTAAATTTTTAGCAGCAACTGCTGAATTTGCATCTGCTAAGAATGCTTCTTCTGCTGTCATCTCATGTCCTTCGTCGCCATGTCCGTGGTCACCACCATGGTCATCTAAATGTGCATGGTGAATCAAATACCCCATACCTGGTTTAAAAGTATCATCTGCCGCAGTTGATTGAGAACCATCTGCATTTAGATAAGTACCATTTTCTGTATGCGTACCAAATGGATTTCTAGTAACGGTCATACATTCTTTATAAATCAAGTTGGTCCATTCCCATGCTTGACAACCCAAGAATCCAGCCCCACCAATCACCGTCAGAAACATCCAAAAAACAACACCTTTTTGGTTTTCTCTATGCCCTTCCTGCACTGCTCTAACCATCGTAACAGAACTCAAAATTAATAAGAAAGACATGAAAGTTACGAAAATCAATGGTGCTCCATGAATGCCAAAAGGCGCAGTAGAGAATACAAAATCTGGTACTGGCCAAGAAGGACTGCTAAATCTTAAAGCTCCATAAGCAATCAAAAAACCTGCAAAGGTAAAAGCATCAGAAACTAAAAAGTACCACATCATCAACTTCCCATAACTCGCCTTAAAAGGTTGTTTCCCTCCAGACCATAATTCTTCCGTTGTTTCGTGTGCTTCTCCGTGATGGACTGTATTTTCTGCCATTATAAATTCAATTTTGAATTTTGCCTGTCTATTGACAGGTAGAAATGAATGAATTTTGAATGATACCCTTTATTGGCAATATCATTATTTAATTTTCATTCAATCTAAATTATTACTAATGTTGATTGTCTGTTAATTCAATTTATTGCTGCGACAAAAAGAAAACGAGCAAATAAATCCAAAGAAAATCTACAAAATGCCAGTAGATTAACGTTAGTTCAAATCGTAATTTTCGTTTTTTTGTCACCTTATATTTTAACGAAAATGCTTGAATCATCGCTACTAATATCGCTGCAAGACCACCTAAAACGTGGGCTGCGTGGATACCTGAAATTACATAGATAAAAGAACCTGCTGGGTTTCCTGTCAATTCTACTCCAATAGCGGTTAAATCCAACCACCCTTGGTATTGCAAAATTACAAATGTCAATCCTAAAATAAAAGAGAGCACCAGTAGTCCTTTATACAAGAATTCATTTCCTTTTTTAAAGAAAATATAAGCACTATGTATAGCCACACTACTTAAGAGCATGACAATACTATTTATAAAGAAAATGTTCGGTAATCTAAACTCCAACCAATTTCCTCCTGCTCTACGAACGATGTATGCACTTGTCAAACCTGCAAACATCATGACTATACTCGCACAGCCAATTAGTAAAGCCAACTTCTTAGAGTCAATTTTACTTCTATTTGTTGTATTTTCTGTTACTGCCAACATAAAATTGTTTGATTGCTTGATGGTTAAATTGTTGTATGGTCAGACCTACAACTGCTCAAATTCAAATAATCCTGTTTGTTATAGTTTGTCAAAATACAAAGCAAAAAGTACTATTGGTAACCAGAAAAAGGAACTAAACATTAATTTTAGTGCAGCTTCCCGAGTACATTTTTTATATAAATTCCAACTAAAGAAAGTATAAATAATACTTGCAATAGTTACGATAATCGCTGAAGTGATTCCTGTTACGCCTAAATAATATGGCATTAAACCAGTAGGAATTAAAAACAAAGCATAAATCATGGATTGCCCGCCAATACTACTATCCAACTGCGCATCTTTACTGGGCAATAAATTAAATCCTGCTTTTTTATAATCTGCATCTCCAACCCAAGCAATCGCCCAAAAATGAGGAAACTGCCAAAGGAATTGTAAAACGAATAAAACAATAGCTAAAGTGGTCATACCTCCTTGAGCAGCTACACAGCCAATCATTAAAGGTAAAGCACCTGGAATGGCACCTACAGCTACTGCATTGGGGGTTACTCTTTTCATCGGTGTATAAACAAAAGCATATAACACCATAGAAATCATCCCTAACAATCCAGTCCAAGCATTGAACATGGATAAAAGAGCAGTACCTAACAAACAAGTTAATCCTGCGATAATAACTGCTTCAGAAACGCTCATTCTACCAGCCGCTAAGGGTCGGTTCTCTGTACGTTTCATCAATTTATCATAATCTCTTTCCAATACTTGGTTCAGCGTATTTGCTGCTGCCGTCACTAGAAAGCCGCCTAATCCTAAAACAAGAATACCGCTCCAAGAAGCAGTACCATCAAAGGCAATGACATAAGCCATTATTGCAGAAAAGACGACTGTTAAATTCAATTTGAATTTAACTAATTGACCATAGTCATGGACCTTATCGGTCAATGCTCCAAAAATTCGCTGGTCTTTATTTACTGCCTTTGTCGTTTGCACGAATATTGATGAATTAGATTAAATTGATAGATTAATACTAGTAACCCTTAGTTAGTCTCCTAAATGAGACTAACTAAGGGTTTATTTTCAACTCATGAAATAGTCTTCATGAGATTAAGTCAAATTAGTGGTGCGCGCCTTCGCCATCTGATACTTCTCCCACTGCCAATGGCTCAATTTGAGAAACGAACTCTTTACCATCTTTACCATAGTCATAAGCCCATCTGTGTACCGTAGGAATTTTACCAGGCCAGTTACCGTGTCCAGGGTTGATTGGCGTTGTCCATTCGATAGTAGTTGCTCCCCAAGGGTTTTTAGTGGTCACTAACTTCCCTTTGAAAATGCTGTAGAAGAAGTTTACTACAAATAACACTTGCACTAAGAATACAAGAATTGCTGCTACTGTAATAAATTTATTCATATTATCGAAATGCGCAAAGGCATCAAATAATTCAAAACTATAGTATCTTCTTGGTACGCCCGCTAAACCTAAATAGTGCATTGGCCAGAAAATAGCATAAGCCCCAACGAAAGTTCCCCAGAAATGAATCTTTCCTATCGTCTCATTCATAAATCGTCCATACATCTTTGGGAACCAGTGGTAGATACCAGCGAACATACCAAAGAATGCCGCAACTCCCATTACAATGTGGAAGTGAGCTACTACGAAGTACGTATCGTGTAATTGAATATCAATCGCAGAGTTTCCTAAGAAAATACCTGTTAAACCACCAGAAATAAACATAGATACAAACCCTATCGCAAACATACTCGCAGCATTGAAACGAATATTACCACGGTAGACAGTTGTAATCCAGTTAAATACCTTGACGGCCGAAGGAACGGCAATAATCAATGTAAATAATACAAAGAAGTTAGCGATGAATGGATTTACACCTGACATAAACATGTGGTGTGCCCATACGATAAATGCTAAGAAAGCAATGGCTAAGATAGAATAAACCATCGCCTTATATCCAAAGATTGGCTTACGTGCATGTACAGATAATACCTCTGATACTAATCCCATCGCAGGTAAGATAATAATATATACCTCAGGGTGTCCTAAGAACCAAAACAAGTGTTGGTATAAGATTGGGCTACCACCAACATTATCTAATGCTTGACCACCAATAAAGATTTCACTTAAAAAGAAACTAGTCCCTAACCCTCTATCACACATGACTAAGAAAAAAGCAGATGCTAATACAGGGAAAGATAAAATACCAATGATTGCCGTTACAAAGAAAGCCCAAATAGTCAAAGGCAATCTCCACATCGTCATTCCTTTAGTTCTTAAATTCAATACGGTTGTTACATAATTGATACCTCCTAAAAGGACAGATACTACGAACAATACTAAACTTACGGTCCACATAGTCATGCCTGCTGCTGACCCACTAGAGGCCTGTGGTAATTCACTTAATGGAGGATAAGCTGTCCATCCACCAGCAAACGGTCCTGTACTTAAGAATAGAGAAGCAAACATTACTGCTCCAGACAAGAAAAAGAACCAGTAAGAAAGCATATTTAACATGGGCGATGCCATATCACGTGCTCCTACTTGCAACGGAATCAATAAATTACTGAAAGTACCACTCAGTCCAGCCGTCAATACAAAGAAAACCAATATGGTTCCGTGCATGGTGACCAAAGCATAGTAAAATTCAGGTGCTAAAGAACCAACTCCAGCATCATTAACTACAATCCACTGTCCCAAAAGCGGCTTTAACCAAGTCAAACTTTCCTCTGGGAAACCTAATTGAAGACGGAAAATAACAGACATAGCCGCACCAATTATCCCCCAAAACATTCCTGTAATCAAGAATTGTTTAGCGATGATTTTGTGGTCCATGCTAAAAACGTACTTCATTATGAAGTTCGATTGAAATCTGTCACCATGGTGATGATCATGAAAATGGTCATCAAACCCTTGCTCTTCAATTAGAATATCTTCTCTATCTTTTACTGGAGAAACTGTTGTAGCAGCCATATTCAATTATTTTTTCTAATTATATCGCTTAAATATATAAGTCTTAATATCTTAAATGACAATAATGGTTTTCTGTTCAATAGAACTCTATCATTATTGTGTCAAAATCTCTAATTCTGTTCTTCTGTTGTTTGCTCGACCGTCATCAGTGTCGTTGGTATCAACTGGTTTGTTTGGCCCATATCCAACGGCTCTTAAACGACTATCTGCAACTCCTTTACTTTTTAAGTAAGTAGCAACACTATTTGCTCTTGCATCAGATAAAGCAACATTTCCTTCTAAAGAACCTGTACTATCTGTATGTCCAGCTACTTCAATCGTTACATTAGGATATTTACCCATTGCAGCCACTACGTTATCTAGTTCGTATCTTGATAAAGCAGTTAAGTTAGCTGAACCAGTTTCGAAGTTTACATAATTTAATTTGATAATCTTATCTACTTCAGAAGACATTGCTCTCTGAATATTATCATTAAATTCTGACTTTCTAGCTTTCAACTCTGTATCTAACAACTGTCCTTTGAATGGGTCACTATCTGTATTTCTAATCGTAGTTAAGTAATAAGAATTCTGTGTGCCTAACCATTCTTCATATTCTTCCTCAGAAACAATCTTTACTTCTCTTCTCATACTGAAGTGACCTTTACCACATAATTCCGCACAAGCCAATTCATATTGAAATGCTTCCCAGCGCTTTGGTCCATTTGGCTCCGTCTCATCCGCAGGCTCATGCCATTCTGGATACATTGGATTACCGTCTCTATCTAAAGAACCTAATCGCTGTCTATATTCTTCAGTCGTTGTATTTGGTGTAAATACAAAATACGTAGGCATTCCTGGAACTGCGTCCATCTTCACTCTAAAGTGAGGCAAATCGAAGTTATGTAATACATCTCTAGCCGTAATTCTTACTCGAACTGGCTTACCAACAGGTAATACAATTTCAGAAGGATGAAAATCATCTAAGTTCTCAACATCATTCCAATTCTGCCCCATTGGGTTTGAACCGTCAATCATCCTATAATTGGTTGCTCCTAATACACCATCTGGTCCAGGGTAACGTAAGTTCCAAGCAAATTGCATTCCTTCCGCGTGAATCTCTGTATAATCTTGCCCAACTACTGCATCCACAGGTACATCCGCCATTACTTTATTCCAAGTAACCAAACCATCCGATACTAAATAGAACATCACAATAGCAGGAATTGCCGTCCATATTAATTCTAATTTATTATCGTGCGGCATAAATGCAGCTTTTGCATCTGTTTTACCACTATATTTATAAGAAAACCAAAATAAAGCAATATGCGTCAAGAAAAATACAATGCTGGTAAAAAACAAAGTAATATTGAAAGAAGAATCAATCAATAAACCATGTTCAGATGCAGAAGTATGCGGTCCATATCCTAAGATACTATCTTGGTAGTATAAAGCAGAAATAGCACAAGCTGGCAAAAAGACAATCATAAAAAGAAGCATCATCTTTCCATGAAAGGCATTTGCTTCTAACTGTGCTTCGCCCTCTCCACGAATACTGCTTGCTAATTCCGTCAAACGACCGATTTGCACAACTACGATTCCTATTAGAATCAAACATAAAATAATGAGTAAACTAGTCATTGTTAATGTTTATATTTTAAATCTTTCAATTCCTTCACAAAATTATCTAATGTCAAGGATAGAATTGTCAGATTAATTTTATATTTTCTATTTAGATTTTGTCTAAATAACTATTCTATAGTCTAGACCTATTATATCACGTGGTGATGTAATGCTTCTCCCAAGTAAGGGTCATTTTTAGGTTCTAAACTAGCTTTTGCTAATTGTCTAAATCCTAAGAATAAGAATAGTCCTAAGAAACCAAGGAATGTTCCGACCTCTAATAGTCCAGGGAAATGATTACCTAGCGCAAAGCCAGATTCTACTACACTATGTGCTGCATCTCCATGACCACCACCATGAGCTAATGCTTCTTGAGCAGTAAGGTAAGCACCTGGCTTTATCATTAAGAAGAAATCTAACCAGTGTCCAAAGAATAGAATAATAGCTGCAAACATCATAATACCCGCTTTTCTCTTTACAGAGTTTCTCATCAAGATTAAGAAAGGTAATACAAAATTGATAGCTAGATTAGCATAGAATAAAACAGAATAATGATTAAATCTATGTTGGAAATAAACCGTTTCTTCTCCGTTATTAGCATACCAAATCAACATGAATTGGTCAAACCATAAATAAGTCCAGAAAACACTAAATCCAAAAATATATTTTCCTAAATCATGGAAGTGGTCAGGTAATACACTTTCATAATATCCTTTACTCTTTAAATAAATCAAACTCGCAATAGTCAATGCTAAAGCAGATACCAACCAACTAGCAGTTGCATACCAAGCAAACATGGTAGAATACCAGTGTACATCAATGGACATAATCCATTGCCAAATCATAGCTGCACTAGAGAATGCTCCAAAGAACATAAAGAAAGCAGCAACTTTCTTAAACTGTACATATTGAGAATGGTCAGCATTTGGATTACTATCTTCATCTAAAGAAAGACTTCTCAATTTGATTGCACAAAAAGACCAGATACCTACGGTGATTATTGTTCCGAAAGTATACCAGTTCTTATTAATAAAACCAGACTTTCCTGCTACGACTTTATCGTAATTAGGGCCACCTACTTCTAATAAAGAAGTATCCGTCCAATGGTATAAGTGGTGAAAATGTCCCCATATACCAGCAATAATGACCAGTAAAAACCCTAGTCCAACAGGTAGATATAAGGAATAAGCCTCAAATACTCTTTTAAAATTGACAAACCATCCAGCATAAGCCAAAGTAGATGCACAATAGAAAAATAAAATCACAAAAGCGATTCCTGTAAAGAATACGGTATTATGCAAAAAATTAGTCCAGAATCTTGTGTGCAAGGCATCATCATCAAATAAGAATGTCGCAGCCATACAAGCCAATCCTACAGCTATCATTCCTAGAAACAATCTTTTTTGACTACCTTCAAAAGTAAACTGATTCATTATCTTTAATTTGTTTGTCTTAAATTATGCAGACTAAAATGTCTGTTTAATGTATTTCTTAAAAACAGGCTAACTCCTGTTGTATATTATACTATTAGTGGTGGTCGTCATGCTTTCCATCGTCATGACTATGATCCCCTTCTGAGTGGTCGCCATGTCCGTCATCAGAATGGCCACTATGTCCACCACTGTGACTTCCATCCTCATGGTGTCCATCGGCATCATGCCCGTGCCCATCTAACATTGGGACTTCAATTTTTGCCATATTTGATTTGCCCATTCCTTTAGGTGCAACACCAGCAGGAACACCTACTGCATTCAAAGTATTTACCTCTTGGTTATAAGCTAACTTTCTATCTTTTGCTTGTAAAGAACGGATGTAGTGAACCACTTGCCATCTTTCTTCATAAGATAACTTATCGGAATACCCTCCCATTACATTTTTACCATACATAATAGAATGATAATATCTTCCTTCTGTTGCATTCACAAATTCATCTGTTGTGAATATTGCAGGTTGAGCAGGATATTTAGCATTCAGATTTTTCTCATCTACTAACCAACCATTACCATCACCTTTTTCACCGTGACATATACCACAGTTAATATTATACAAGTTTTTTCCTACAGCTAAACCAGTTTCTGTAATTGGGAAAGGGTTCACTAAAATTTCATTCATCGCCCTAGTTCTTTCCTCATCAGAATCTCCATAATAATAAGGTACACTACCATTCGCTGGAATCGCTACATCATTAGCTGCTTCTGCAACATTACCTGCTGCCCCTCTTGGAATAGTGCCATGAACAGGCTTCCGAGGTTGAGCCATCTTGTGGTAATCTTCTTCTGAGCCCCAAGTATTCTTAGAGTAATAATCGTAGTGATTTGCTTCGTAAGCAATCGAGTGTCCCATATCAGGCATATATTCTGTTCCTGGATCATTACCATCTGGTCCACTACAAGCTACAACTGACGCCAAGAAAAACAAGGCAACTAGTAGGGTAACTATATTATTTGATTTATTCATTTTTATAATTATTGATTATTGATTATTAGTTGATTCATTATTAGAAACCTCGTCACTAAAATCAATATCTTTAAAAATTTCTGTATCTGTAGAAGCGATTATTAATCAGGAGCAATGCTCAGTAATTAATAATCAATAATTATTCAACTATATAACTTTTGAGCTGACTTCTGATGCACCAGTTTTAGCAAAGAAGCTTGATAAATTTTCAATTTCTGCATCACTATATCCATTCGTTTGGAATGCAATACAAAATTTATCATCTGTAATTCGGTCATCCAAAGTTGGATTCTCTACACCGAAACCTAATCCGTTTACGATATAGTAAGAAACCACCATTCCAATACCTGAGAATAATACCGTTAATTCAAAAGTAATTGGAATAAAAGCAGGTACAGACCAGTATGGCTTACCACCAAAAATGATTGGCCAATCTCTAGTAAATACCCAAGTCATAAATAAGAAGGCAGTCAAAGTCCCCATTGCGCCAAAAACAAAGCCTGCAATATGTAAACGAGATTCAGAAAATCCCATTAATGGGTCCAAGCCGTGTACTGGAAACGGTGTAAATACATCATACATTTCCAAATGGTCTTTATTAGCTGCTTTTACTGCTTTTAATAAATCCTCATCATCGTCGTACAACCCGTATAAAATTTCTTTATTTTGACTTTTCATTTTTTTGATTATTGATTATTAATTATTAGTTGATTTAATAAACGACAACTAACAAAGAATAATAAGAAAAGAATTTTATTGCCAAAATGATTATCAATTACTAAGCTTAGCTCCAATAATTAATAATCAATAATTTATCAACTAATAATTAGTGTGCTCCCTCTTCTTCATGGTGGTGATGTGCTACCGTGTTCTTTCCAACATACTGGTCTCCTGAACTTTTCAAGATACTCTTTACCTCCGCAATCGCAATCACTGGCGCTACTCTACTAAAGATTAAGAATAAGAAGAAGAATAAGCCCATAGAACCGATGAAGATACCAATCTCTACCCAAGTTGGTACATAGTAACTCCAACTAGAAGGAATATAATCTCTTGCCAATGTAGTGGCGATAATTACAAATCGCTCAAACCACATTCCGATATTAATAAAGATAGACATGAAGAAGGTCATTCCGATATGTCTTCTCCATTTCTTGAACCAGAAGATTTGTGGTGCTAATACATTACAAGACATCATACCAAAGTATGACCACCAGTATGGTCCCAATGCTCTGTTGAAGAAAGCAAACTGCTCGTAGATATATCCTGAGTACCAAGAAATAAATAACTCTGTTAAATATGCCGTACCTACAATTGAACCTGTTAATAAGATGACCTTATTCATCGACTCAATATGCGCTAACGTAATATAGTCTTGTAATTTATAAACTTTTCGGATGATTAACATCAAGGTTAATACCATCGCAAATCCTGAGAAAATTGCTCCTGCTACGAAGTAAGGAGGGAAAATCGTGGTGTGCCATCCAGGAATTACAGAAGTGGCGAAATCAAAAGATACAATCGTGTGTACAGAAAGTACCAATGGTGTCGCTAAACCCGCTAAGATTAAAGATAATGATTCAAATCTTTGCCAGTGCTTTGCAGAACCAGTCCATCCCATAGAGAAGAAACCATAAATCTTTCTTCTTAAACCTTTAGAACGGTCTCTCAATGTTGCTAGATCGGGTACTAAACCTGTATACCAGAACAATAAAGAGATGGTGAAATAAGTCGAAATCGCAAATACATCCCACAATAAAGGAGAATTAAAGTTTACCCATAAAGGGCCTCTTGTATTTGGATAAGGAAAAATGAAAAAGGCTAACCAGATACGTCCCATGTGAATTAATGGGAACTGTCCTGCACAGATTACGGCAAAAATAGTCATCGCTTCCGCTGCTCTGTTTACTCCAGTACGCCATTTCTGACGGAATAAAAGCAAAATCGCAGAAATCAAAGTACCCGCGTGACCGATACCAATCCACCAAACGAAATTGGTAATATCCCAACTCCAGTTGATTGTTCTATTCAAGTTCCACGTACCAATACCGAAATAAACCGTCCAAAAAACACAGAATCCAAATAAAGCCACTCCTAAAAAGGAAATAGCTAAACATAAAACCCATGCTGGATTAGGTGTGCCTTCCGTTGGCGCGCAAATATCCTCTGTGATGTCATGGTAACTTTTGCTACCATTAATTAACGGCTCTCTGATTGGAGATACAACTGCACTCATAATTAGTTAGTTGATTGATTATTGGTTGATTAATTATTCTGAGAATAATACCTCAACTTTATCGGCTTACTAAAAGCCATCGTTCCTTAATCAAATATTTACTTGCGTAAATATTCTTATCTAATTCAAGTTGCGGACAATTTTTTAAGAAAGAAAATGCGTCTTATTTTAGTTCAAAATCAAAGATTTTTCCTAAAATTCTCCTTATTTTCTTTCATTGTCCGCAACTTGGTTTATCTATTTTCTGACGAATTATGCTGTTTGACAATAATTATTAATTATTAATCAACTAAGCTAATTCGCTATTTTTATTCGTAATCTTAGCTGAATAATGTACAGAAGATAAAACATTGATTTCTTCTAATACTTTATAAGCTAAAGCAGATTTCATTTTCTGAGCTATCGGTGCTTCTGGATTATTCATATCTCCAAAAGTAATCGCACCTGTAGGACAAGCTGTTTGACAAGCAGAACGTACATCAGAATCTCTTAACTTTCTATTCTCCCGCTTCGCTGTCAATTTACCTTCCTGAATTCTTTGTACACAGAAAGAACATTTTTCGATAACTCCTCTTGAACGAACCGTTACGTCTGGGTTCAAGACCATCCTCGTTAAGTTATCTGCACCGTAAGGTGTTTCTTCACCGTTGATGGTGTATTCGTTAGATGGGAATAAATCCGCTGTTGTATAATCTAACCAGTTGAAACGTCTTACTTTATAAGGACAGTTATTCGCACAATATCTTGTACCAATACATCTGTTATAAGCCATTTGGTTCAACCCTTCTGCACTGTGGTTGGTTGCCGCTACTGGACAAACATTTTCACAAGGTGCATTATCACAGTGCTGACACATCATCGGCTGATACACTACATTTGGATTTTCGTAATCTCCGTAGTAGTATCTATCAATTCGCATCCATGTCATTTCGTGGTGTCTTGCAACTTCCACTTTACCAACAACTGGTACGTTATTTTCTGCAATACAGGCTACTTGACAAGCGCCACAACCAATACATCCGTTCAAGTCAACATACATTCCCCAGTGGTGACCATTTCCATAAACATCACTTCTATCAGGGTATAAACCGTAAGAGTTTAATTTTTGGTGATGCTCTCTTTCGTGTACTAAATCAGTAGCAAATTTCTCTAATTCATTCAAGTTTCCTTGTCTGATTACAGAACGCTCTGTCAATGCACCTTGGAAACCCGTTACACCTAAAGCTCTTGCTAAGATATTATCATCAACTGTTGCTGCTTCATCCACATTAATGGTCTTTCCGTCTAAATCCAATCCTTTCACGCCCATTGTGTGGTGATACTGAACACAAGCAAATAGCTCATCCACTTCTACACTTTCTGAGATGCTGCTTACCGCTGCATAATATTGTGTGTTTCCATCAGCGTCTGTTGTCAACCAAGGGAAAACATTATTTCCTGTATTTTTTCCAGTTTCTCCAACTACACTTCTACCATATCCTAAAGCAGTAGCAACAGTGCCTTCTTTTTGTCCAAATTGACGTACCGCAGTAGCTATTTGGCTAATACCGTTTACATCAACATTTACTTTGTCTGCCTTTCCTCTATATTCTTCTTCGTTTAAGTCGTTGAATGCATTAAACTTTCTTGGAGCCTCCCATTTAACTGGAACTGCTAGATAATTACCCCATACTGTTCTAGTAACAGGGTCTGGCATTTCCATCAACCAAGGATTCGTTGCATATTGACCTGCGCCCATATTAACCGTCTCGAAGAAAGAAATTTCTAATTCTGAACTTAATGGTTGGCTTACTTTAATACCTGCAACATTAATATCCGCAGAAAAAGCGCCTGCTGCTGTAGCACGAGGAGCTTCAAATACGCCATTATGTAAAGCATCATCCCAGAAAGATTGGAAAGAACCAAAACTCGTTTGCTGAGCAAATAAGCCATTCCAAGTTTGCTTTACGTAATCGTAATAAGGTTGGTCTGATTTTGGAGCACTTCCTGTCCAGTTTAATAAAGATAGACCAACTTCTCTTGTATCAAACAAAGGATGAATCGTTGGTTGAATTAAACTATAGTGACCACTCTTTGCTTCCACATCTCCCCAAGATTCTAGGTAGTGACTTGCAGGAGCGATATAATCACATAAAGCAGAAGTTTCGTTCATTAATCCAGCAGTAGATACTTTTAAACCTACTTTAGCTGCACCTTCTGCGAATTGAGCTGCATTTGGTAAATCGAAAGCTGGATTTGCACCCAATACGATTAATGCATCTACCCTACCCGCATTCATATCTTTCACCAATGCTTGCACATCGGCATCTATACCTTGTCTTTGATTAGAAGCGTTCCCAAAATCGATTGTCTTACCATAGTTGCCTAATAAGCTATTAATTGCATTGACTAGTACTTGCTCTCCTTTATTATTAGAGCCAGATACTACCAAAGAATGACCTCGGTGAGCTGCTAAATCTTTAGCTGCTACTTTTAAAGCTGCTGCTGCCTTATCATTCAAAGCAGGAGCACTTACTTTTGCACCACCAGTTATCGCAGCTACTTCATTATATAAGGTAGCAATTGCTGCCCCTAATTCAGAAGGCTTGATAATAATTCTGTGATCCGCATTAGAACCCGTCATTGACATATGACCTTCCACTTGGTAGTGACGGTTCATCGTTGCGTTCTTAATACTCTTTAACTTTCTATTTGCTGCGTAGTCTCTTGCATATTCTGTTGGAGAAATCCATGTTCCTAAGAAGTCAGCATTTAAACTAACAATGACGTCAGCTGCTTTAAATTGATAATTAGGAATAGTTTTTAAACCAAAAGTTGCTTCATTCGCCTGCAAAATAGCAGAACTAGAAACAGGGTCATAAGTCACTACTTGAGCACTAGGATATTTAGCTTGCAATCCTGCAATCGCTCTCTTCGTACTTGGACTTAAAATAGTATTAGTAACAATACGTATATTTCGACTACCAGCTAATTTGCCACTAACTGCTTTATCCAAATCTGCCCAACTAATCGCATCGAATGCTTTTTCTCCTGATGCTGCTTTAGGTCCTTTCAAACGAGCTACATCGTATAATCCAAGAACACTGGCTTGCGCTCTTGCACTTGTTCCACCTCCAGTAATGCTAGATTGAGAGTTACCTTCAATTTTGATAGGTCTTCCTTCTCTAGTTTTCACTAAAACAGGACAAGAATCGCCACCTTCTACAAAAGTAGAAGCATAATACGTAGCTACACCCGGCACAATTGCATCTGGCTTAGTTACATAAGGAATCGCTCTTCTTACTGGCGTATCACAAGCTGCAGCTACTGTAGCCGCACCTAAACTGAAACCTAATACTTTAAGAAAATCACGACGATTAGCCTCCAAAGAATTGTCTGCGCCCTGCATTGTCTTCGCATCATCTACAAATTCCTTTTCTGCTAACTCTAAAAAAGCTGGGTCATTTTTCAACGTTTCCGTTCCAACCCATACATTCTGCTTTTGATTTTTCATCTATATATATATTATAGTATTGAACTTTTTACTTTATTATAAACTAAAAATAATTAGTCCTTTGGATTTTTAATTGAATATTTTTTGAATAGGTTTTCAACCCATTAAAAAAAGACACATTTAAAAATCGACTAATTTTTTTAGTTGCTTGCTATACCGTCTGACCTCTGACAATGAAATGGTCTGACGTCTAACTTCTTAATAGTGACACTTCTGACATTCCAACCCTCCAATATCTTCTACCGTCACTTTTTCTCTTGTGCCTTCCTTGATTTCTTTATGGTATTTTTCGTAAGAATTGTAGTAATCATTATCGGCGAACTTCACTTCTGTTTGTCTGTGACAGTTGATACACCAGCCCATAGATAATGGAGAATATTGTCCGACTACTTCCATCTCTTCTACCTTACCGTGACAGTTTTGACATTCTACTTTACCAACAGTTACGTGCTGTGCGTGATTGAAATATACGTGATCAGGTAAGTTGTGAATTCTAATCCACTCGATTGGTCCTTGTACTTTTGATTTAACATCATTCGTTAAAGAAGAAACGATGCCATCCCATTGCTTGTCAGCTTCTCTTACCGCAGCATCAGAGATTTTCAAGGCGCTATATTTAGTTTTATTATCGTCGTTTTGTACAAAAGAATTGACAATCCACTTCTTGTAGACTTTTGCAATATCCTCTTGAGACATTTCCTCATAATTCGGAATATACTTATCTGTGTTAGGGTCAAAACCAGTAGAAGCATAAATTTTTGTCAATTCCGCTGTGCCGTAAGTAGAGCCTACTTTCACCGCTTTGTGACAGTTCATACAAGTATTAGCTGCAGGAATGACAGAGTGCTTACTTCTTCTAGCACCGTCATGACAGTATTGACAATCAATTTTTTGTAAGCCAGCGTGAGTTGCGTGAGAGAACTTAATAGGTTGTTCAGGTTGGTAACCTTGCATTCTATTTAAGCCAATCGCATTATTAACTGTAGTATATCCACCTAAAACAACTGCTGCAAAAATCAGAAATCCAATAACCCCATTACTAGTTAAGGTATCTACCAAAGTTTGTCTAGTCGCGGGAGCATTACCTTCTTTAGCTTGTGCTAAATAATTAAGGTTAGAAATAATTCTGGTTAATACTAAAGCCAATAAGCCAAGAATCAGGAATAATACAGTAAATAGTAAGGTATTATCACTTTCCTCCGCTTTTACGCCTAAAGCACCTGCATCTGTTCCAGCTGGTCTTGGTGGTCCATAAGAACCATCCGCAACACCATTTATATAGCCTAAGATATTTGCAATTTGGTCATCCGTTAAATTCTGGAAGTTGGTCATTACGGTAGGCTTCCATTCATTCCATAATTCATTTGCTCTTGGATGTCCCGTAGAAATCAAAGCTTGTGAATTACGAATCCAAGCGTATAAATCCTCTTGAGGATAATCTGCCCAACGTTCCTCTAAGCCAGCTAAAGCAGGACCCGTCAATTTACTCTTCATGTCCTTAGCGTGACAAGAAGCACAATTCACTTTAAACAAATTTTTTCCTTCGTCCAGGTTCAAGTCTTGCGCAGAAAGAGAACCTACGCTCAGAATAAGCGAGGAAAAGAGGAGGAAAAAGTAAGAAGATATACGCCGATTTTTCATCAAAGAAGTATTTAATAAACTTTCAGAATTTTCTGAAAACTCAATATAAATCGAATTGACATAGTTTTGTCAGCGCAAAGATATAATTAGTGAGAATATTGGGCAATAATTCCTATATAGGTATTTTTATTTAGAAAGAATCTAAATAACAAGCAACAGTATATCTCTTTAAATGGTTTAAATAATTGTTGCTCAATAACTTACGGATACCAAATTTTTAATTAATTGAATTAATTTCAACCAAAGAAAATTCTTTAAAAGGCGATTTCTGCATAGCTATTCAAAAAAGTATTTGTTGCGTAAAGAATATAGTTAGGTCAAATTTAGAATGTTCAAAACCGAATAAATTGTCAATTTTAATCGCTAAAATTTTTTTTTTACTAAAAAATGACCAAAAATTCTTGCTGCAAGCTATCAATTATCAATTTGGAATACCCCATATTTACACTTTAGAACTGATAATTGGTTACCATTAATCGAAAAAAATGCTATTACCATACTTTCAAAAAGGCGGAATCGAAGCAGGTTGCGATGAAGCAGGAAGAGGTTGTTTGGCGGGTCCAGTTTTTGCCAGTGCGGTCATTTTGCCAAAAGATTTTCAACACCCGCTATTGAACGATTCTAAAAAGTTAACGGAAAAACAAAGAGACCTTTTAAGGCCCATTATAGAGAAGGAAGCTATTGCATGGGCAGTTGGATCCTATTCGCCAGAAGAGATTGATGAAGTCAATATTTTAAATGCGTCTTTTTTGTCTATGCATCGGGCCATTGACCAACTAACTACTAAACCGACCTCTTTATTAATTGATGGCAATCGTTTTAAAACTTATAGAAGCATTCCTCATCATTGCATCATCAAAGGAGATGGAAAGTATCTATCCATTGCCGCCGCTTCTGTGCTAGCAAAAACGTATCGAGATGATTTAATGAAAAAATTAGCTTTGGATTATCCGGCATATAGTTGGCAACAGAATAAAGGCTATCCTACCAAGGCACATCGTGCAGCGATTAAAAAATATGGTGCAACGGAGCATCATCGGATGAGTTTTCGACTTTTGGCAGAATAAAGTATTTCGGCAAAAGAACTAACATCTTTTACCACATAAGCTCACAATAGTGTATAACATAGAGAGCATAGTTTCGCCTATTAGATAGCTAAACTATATTTACTATCTGTTTTTCACTCAATGACTATGCATTTAAAACCATAAAAGTTGTTTTTTATTCAGGCCAAGGCATTTTTGCTTTTAAATCATAAACAGAGCTATATCCTTCTTCCATTAATCCATCCTTTGCATCATGAATCCGCCAGTGCATTCGACCATTATGCAACTGAGGAGATTCAACCATAATTACTCTAAGTTCACCACTTTCAAAATTGCAGCGTTTTTGAATAGAGGCTAACACAGGTTCGTGATGTAAATGCCCATCCCCAAAATTCCAGCCAACCACTTCTCCCGCCAAAAATTCGCCATCTATCCAATAATAATCGTCTATATTATCTACTGCTTTTGGTAGTGTTTCATGTAAAGCTCGACTAGGTAAATGCATCATTCGAAAAGAAATCACTCTAGAAAGAATAGAGTCGGTTGTTTTTTTATCATAAAAAAAACCTAATTGCTTACGCAAGTCAGGGGAAGTCTTCACGATATTAGGCTCTAATTTAGCCATTTTAGTTCCTTCTTTGAATAACCAGATGGAATATGGCCAAGTCCCTGCATAATAGCGCATAGATAGCAAAAAGGAAACATACTTTGGAAAGAAATTTCCAATTAGTGGCAATGCAAAAACACATACTAAACATAAAATAATTATCAAGGGGTTTGCCACATCCATCGGCATTACTTCTGGATTAAATCCAAATAGCAACCAACCACCATATACCATAATCACATTCCATTCCATGGGGACACCCATTGGAAAATTAAGGAAAATGAACGTATGAAAAGCGGTCATACCGATTAAAGCAAACAACATTATTTCATAGGGCCAACCTAAAAACGTTCCTGTTATTAATAAAATAGGTAGCACAAACTCTACGACTGTACCAAAATGAGAGATATAAATAGCAGTATCACTTAGTCTTAAATCCTCGGGATAGCTTTTAAATAATAATTTCTTTAACCAATCAAATTTCAAAAACGGACTATTACAAATCATCACCGCTACCACAGAAGTAAACGTCGGTGTCAACTTTGAAAAAGCTGCCCAAAACCAAATTCCAAACCAGAGGATTTTTAAAGCACCGCCTGTCTCCGCAGGAAACAAGTAAACAAATAAAGTAGGATACCAAACATCCGCCCGAGCTGCTAAGTAAATGGCTCTATCTAAAACCCCTAAAACTGGTAATAAAATCAAGATAGGCAAAATTACCTCAGGGGTAACTTTAGAAGCAATACATGCAATTACCAAAAAATAAAGTAATGCAGCATATAATAAGATGTCCAAAATATTCCGCTTATCTCCCAAAAATCGGAACAGTGGCACTTTAATCGTATTCGGTCTCAACCAATAGGTGATTGCACCTAAAGGCGGCATATATCGAGCTGTTAGTGGTCCACTTGCCCCACCAAAGCCAACCACTTCTATTAAAATAGTCCACAACAGCGCCTTGCCCATTGCTTCTAAACTAAACCACCATTCACCGATGGTTTCAGTCGTTCCTAATTCCGTAGAATAAGAACAAAATACTATCCAAACCCAGATATAAAATAAAATTTTTAAGGTATAGAAAACTACGGTAAATGCAGGTGCACCAAATCCTTGTAATCCCCAAGCTTGGCAAACTTTTTTTATTCTTTCTGGGAAAGGCAATTTTTTCCATTCGTCAAAATCATAAGGTAAGTCGGTGGGTTTCATCAAAAAATCATAGAGCCACATGGTAGGTTGGTTTTATTTCGTTTAGGTTGATTTACTGATATGGACGCTCCAAGGTTTTCAAACACTTGGAGGTCTTTTGTATATTATTATTTGACCTTACTTAAAAGCCCACTCAATGATAGTTAAAAAAATTGAATATCTTTTTATGAAAAAATGGATTCTTATTGAATTAGAAAAATTAACCGAACTAGAATCCTCATTACTCCCCTATTTACCCTTTCTTTACAAAAAATATAACGATGAGTTTACAACAAAATTTAGAAAACAGAGCTGGTTCTCAATGCGAATTATGCAGTGCGACTGATAATCTAAACGTTTTTTTAGTACCTAACGCTCCGACGGAAGGCTTAGATGGGCACGCCTTAATTTGCGCTACTTGCCAAGAGCAATATGAAAATGCAGATAAAGTAGATGCTAATCATTGGCGATGCTTAAATGATAGTATGTGGAATACCAATCCACCAGTACAAGTATTGGCTTGGCGAATGTTGCACCGACTTAAAAACGAAGGGTGGCCTGTGGATTTATTGGATATGATGTATATGGAAGCAGATACCGCTAAATGGGCTGCATCTACAGAGGTTATGGAAGACGAAGAGGCGATTATTCATAAAGATGCTAATGGTAATATTTTACAAGCTGGCGATACCGTGACCCTTATTAAAGATTTGAATGTAAAAGGCAGTAGCCTTAC
>CALJVJ010000303.1 GCA_937974625.1 uncultured Saprospiraceae bacterium | reverse complement strand
CGTGCAAATCTTAAAAATTTATCGAAAAAAGATGTTAAATTATTTCTCTTAACACCCCTAATACTAAGTGGTAAATTAGACGAATGACTAAAGTACTCAATGACTAACGACCTTATATATTATGAGACAACGAGCAGTTATTTACACAAAATTTGGCTATTTCGAAATAGTCGGTAGTGAAAAAGGTATTTATGCTGTAAAGAGATTGGATTATGAAGCTGAGATTACAGAAGATTTGCCGAAAGTATTACGGAAGTGTGCCCAGCAACTCAATGCCTATTTTGCAGGAAAACGCACAGCATTTGACCTGAAATTAGATTGGTCAGGTGCGACAGAGTTTAATAAAAAAGTATGGCGGGTTTTATTGCAAGTGCCTTATGGACATACCATCGCTTATGGGCAAATAGCTAAACTTATTAAAAATCCACAAGCCTATCAAGCCGTGGGATTAGCCAATAAGCATAATCCAATAGCGATTATTGTGCCTTGCCACCGTTGCATTGGCGCTAATGGCGAAATGGTCGGGTATTCAGGTGGTGGCATTGATATAAAACAAGAATTGTTGCGATTGGAGAACCCAATGAGTTTTGCGATACAAGGAAAGTTGTTTTAGTTAGGTAGAGAAGCAGAAAGGTTGAGCATTGGTGTATAACTTGCCTTTACGCCCTTCAGCCTTTTGCCTAGAAATTAACAAAAGAATAACCACGAATTGTAAACTTAATCTTGGTTAAAAAACGTTATAAAAGAAAACTACATTAATGCAATTAAAACTAAAGCATCTCTTTTTTTTAATCTTTGGACTTTTTAGTCATTCATGTTTGATGGCGCAAGATAGTTTACCTATCAAAAAATCAAAGATTGATGGGGAGATAGTGACCATTGATTATTCAGGAGAGGATACCTTATTAGTTTCTGATTTGGAAGGTGTTTCAATCTCTGTACCGCGGAGTTTTGATAATTTGGATGAACGAATTCGATATGAAAAATATAAGCGATACGCGACCAAAGTATATCCATATGCAGTAGAAGCGATTAAAATTTTTAGAGAAGTAGAGGAGGTAACGTTGACCATGAATAAACGACAACGAAAAAAGCACATCAAACGACTCCATAAAAAATTAAAAAAAGAATTTACCGACCCTTTGAAAAATCTAAGCAAAACCCAAGGGAAAATTCTGATTGAGATGATAGAAAAGGAATTGGATACTAGTTTTTATGATTTGATGAAAAGTTTACGAGGTGGTTTTACGGCGGGATATTGGAGTACTTTAAGTCGGATTTACGGATATAAATTACGAGAAAAGTATAAAGAAGGAGATGATAAAATTTTAGATGCGGTGTTATATGATTTAGATATTTCTCATAGCAAATAGTTTTCTAAAACCTCTCCCGAAAAAATCCTAAATTTGCAGCTTTAGATACGACAAAAAATAATTCATTTGAGAAACTCAGGATGTTCAACTTATTTTTTTGTCAATACTTGAAAATTTATCATAAAGCGAATCAATGTTCGACAATCCTTCATTACTTATAGCTAGTGGCGAAACTCCAACCGGTCAAATTAACTGGAAAAGCCCTTCAAATATAGCCATCATAAAATATTGGGGCAAATATGGTGTGCAATACCCACGAAATCCGTCCATTAGTTTTACCTTAGAAAATGCATTTACGCAAACCGTTTTAGATTACGAACCTAAGACAGACCAAGGGGAAGGTATTTCTTTAGACTTCGCTTTTCATGGAGAAGAGAACGAAGCTTTTCGAGTTAAAATGGTGAAATTCTTAGAAAGTATCCGACCCATTTTCCCTTTTTTAAATCAATTACATTTAAAAGTTAGGTCTGGAAATTCCTTTCCACATTCGGCAGGGATTGCTTCTTCTGCTTCTAGCATGAGTGCTTTGGCACTGTGTTTATGTACCTTAGAAGACGAATTATTCCAAACTTTACAAGAAGATGAATTGTTTGATAAAAAAGCTTCTTATGTAGCGAGATTAGGGTCAGGTAGTGCCTGTAGGTCGATATACGGAGGTATGGCCGCTTGGGGAGAGACAGAAGCGATTATTGGGGCCTCCAATGATTTCGCTGTTCCGTTTATGGATGAAATGCATGACATTTATAAAAACTTCCACGATGACATTTTGATAGCTAGTCAAAGTGAAAAAAGTGTTTCGAGTAGAGCAGGTCATGGTCTTATGGAAGGAAATGCCTATGCTGCACCGAGATATCAGCAGGCGAATGACCGCATGAAAACGTTAGTAGAAGTACTAAAAAATGGAGATGTCGAGACTTTTGGCGCTATTGCTGAGAACGAAGCATTGACCTTACACGCTCTAATGATGACGTCTGAACCTTCTTATGTTTTAATGCGACCTAACTCCTTGAAAATGATTGAGTTAATCCGAGATTTTAGACAGGAAACGAAGCATCCGATATACTTTAGTTTAGATGCAGGACCGAATCTACATCTTTTATATCCTGAAACCGTTATCCATGAAGTGAGACCTTTTATCGAAGAGCAATTAGTGCCATTGTGTGAAGAGGAGATGTGGATATCTGATTGGGTAGGAGAAGGGCCAGAGCAGTTGGAGGAAGTGGGGGAGTAGGCAGTTGGAGGGAAGGACAAATTGAGTTTTTAATTATCAGTAGGCAGTTTACAGATAGCGCAAATTGCACTTGAGCTTGATTCTTGAATTTGCATTTAATAACGTCGACTATAAATTCTAAAAATAAAAAAATGAAAAAATCACTATTATATTTAACGTTTCTGCTATCTAGCTTCGTCGCATGCAGTCAAGCACCAGCCATTCGACCAGCCATTGTCAATCCAGCTTTTGACCAAGAAATAAGTAGTACCATTAGTTTTTCGGTACCAACAATAGGGGTGGAGGAATTAAAAAACACCAAGGAAGAAGTCTATATTTTAGATGCTAGGGAAAAAAAAGAGTATGAGGTGAGCCACATTCCGAATGCTCAGTATATAGGATATAATAAAATAGACAAAGTTTTGATGAAATCCATTCCAAAAGATGCAAAAGTGGTATTGTATTGCTCTATTGGCTATAGAAGTGAAAAGATAGGAGAGAAATTTCGCAAAAAAGGATTTACCAATGTCCATAATCTATATGGAAGTATATTTGAATGGGTCAATCAAGGGAATCCAGTAGTGGATAAAGATGGACAACCAACTGAAAAAGTACATACTTATAATAAAAAATGGAGCCAATGGGTGATGGATGGGAAAGCAGAGAAAGTATGGTAAGTTCAACGCTTGCTTTCCTAATTTTTAGGTTTTAAATTTAAAACTTTACATTTCCTGATTATTTCAACCACCACTTATCCACATACTCAATTTTTTGACCTTTCATTTTAGCTATCAATTGTACAGGATTTTCATCCACCATGATACGCTCACCGTGAAAATCTTTCAAAAAACCTTCTTTTACCATGTGATTTATATGGGCTAAAAGATGGTCATAATAACCATTGACATTGAGTATCCCTATAGGTTTATCGTGTAAACCCAATTGTTGCCAAGTAAACATCTCAAAAAATTCATCAAGGGTACCAATTCCACCGGGCAAGACGATGATTCCTTCTGCCACATCGACCATTTTTTGCTTTCTTTCATGCATCGTTTCGGTGATAATCAATTCAGAAATACCATAATGGGCAACTTCTTTATCTACCAAAAACTGAGGAATGGTACCAATCACTTTTCCATTTTTTGATAAAACAGCATCTGCGACCACACCCATCAAGCCTACATTTCCAGCACCATAAACTAAGATAATACCTTGTTCCGCCATAGACTCGCCCAATTTTTTAGTAGTTTCCGAGTATATAGGGTTTATACCGGGGCTAGACCCACAAAAGACAGCTATACTTTGCATAAAGAATTTTTAAACGTCGAAAATTTGAGAACGGAACATTTTGATAGATAGTTCCAATAAGCGGCAAAGGTAGTGAAAATTGGAAGTTATAAGTAAAGTTATTGGAGGTTATTAAAAGTTATTATCGGTTTTAAGACCAACCTAGTATTGCCAATAATAACTTCTAATAACTCCCAATAACCTCTAATAACCTAGCCCTCCTTTTTCAAATAATCGTCCAATTTGTCCAATTTTTTCAACCAGAATGCTTCGTATTGTTGTACCCAAATTTGGACTTCTTGCAAGGGGGCAAGGGTTAAAGTACAAACCCGTTCTCGGCCTTGCTTTTCGATAGTCACCAGTGCAGATTTCTCTAATATCTTTAATTGTTTAGAGATGGCAGGGCGACTAATAGCGAAATTTTCGGCAATGGTATTCACTGTTTGCGGTGATTTGCTCAAGACTTCAATGATTTGTCGTCGAGTAGGGTCGGCTAATGCTTGCCAAGGGTCACGTCTCATATAGCTAAGTGTTTAGTGAGTTTTTTCTTTAACATCCCTTTCCAACCAAAATTTAAAATTTGTTTCGTCACCCAACCACTTACCCCTTCAAAGCCATTATGGGAAAGCGTTAGCAGGGTTTCGTTGGGAGCAATTTCCTTAATTTGCCAATTTACGGTAGTTGGATTTTTCATACCACTAGCTTGCCAAGAATAAGAGATAGAATGAGGTTGGTCCAAAGAAAGAATTTTACAGTGGACAATACCATCCCAACCACCTTGTGGTTTGTCTTGGAATTGAAAGGTGGTTCCTACTTCTAGTTTGAAATCAACGGTTTTCATTAACCAATCTGCCAATGCGTCAGGTGAAGTTAGGGCAGTCCAGACTTTTTCGGCAGGGTGTTTATAAACCCTTTTGATTTGGATTTGCGGTTTTTGCATAGTACTTGGATTTAAAGTCAAAGTTGTCATAATTTTTAATTTTAGGTTAATAATAAGTAACTATTCGGTTACAAATATAAATATAACCGATTGGTTACGCAAATTATTTTCACTAAAATTTTTATATTTTTTTACGAATAACTGATGTGTGGGAAGGTTTAAGTTTTTTAAGGAGCTGATAGTGAGTAAGTTGTAGGTTTGGAAGGTGTTTTAGAAAAATAAAAAATCCTTTGTATAAAATAATGCAGAGGACAATTTATTGACAACAAATTAAAAATGAGAAGTATCTATCGCTTATTTTTTTTAATTTTATTATATCCTTTTTCTTCAAAAGGCTGTAATTCTTCTAAAAATAATTCGGCCAAAACTTCGACCTCTTTACTATAATCAACCGTTGCGTCTTCAAATGTTATTTCAGATAAGATAGCATATTCGAAAGATTCCGCGCCTAATTGATTCCAATCTTGCTGTAATGCTTTATTTCTATGGCTACCAAATTTAAGGGTAGTAAGGTGGCGATTCCATTTTGCAGGCATATTTAAACTACTATCAATTAGTATTTTACCATTTGTTTTATTTTTAATTTGAAAAACTCCCATTGGGAATTTCATTTCTTTATAACTCGCCTTTAGTTCCTTTTTGGATTTCATGTTGCTG
>CALJVJ010000302.1 GCA_937974625.1 uncultured Saprospiraceae bacterium | reverse complement strand
AACAATCCACTATCCAGTAGAGGTTCAAGGTTTTAGCAATCCAATTATTTGAATCGCTAAACCTTTGAACTATCAAGCAAACATACTAAATCTTTGCTCTGTGAGGTATATTTTTATCTGTGTAAATTAGTTCGAATTAAGAGTACAAGTATTGTTATAAAGCTCAAAAGCCTACTTACAACTCACCACTTATACCTATCGGTAGACAGGCATCACTTACAATTATTCTAAGCTAATTTAGCCATATCTCTAATCAAGATACTTCTACGATTAAAGTAAATCAAATCAGACCGCTTTAACTCGTTCAATACAGAAGTAACGGTTTGTCTAGAAGTGCCTGTAATATTTGCGATATCTTGTTGTGTTAAACAGTGCTTGAAAAGCATTTCAAAACCAACTCTTCTACCACGCTTTTCAGCAGACTCTTTAATGAAATCAATGATTCGCGCTCTAGCATCCTTAAATACTAAATCTTCTAATCTATTTTCCACTTCTCTCAATCTATTGCCAACATAATTCATGATAGCAATACATAGTTGGTGGTTTGTAGCAATCAAACGCTGAAATTCAGTGACTTTTAAGGTATAAACGTGCACCTCTTCGTTCATGCTAATAGCATAGTCTTGTCTAGTTTTTTCTCCCATTAAAGGTAATTCACCAAACATAGCCATTGGATGAAGGATGTTTTTAATCACTTCTCTACCGTCATCGGAATGACGGCCAATTTTTACAATACCTTTTACTAAAAAGAAAACTTCTCTAGAAGGGTCACCTATCTTGTATATGTAATCGTATTTTTTTACTTTTCTGAACTCAACGATGTTAAAAAGTTGGTTCATTTCGTCTTCATTAAGAACGCTAAATAATGGGAACTGCTTGAAGAAATCTAAACTTGTTGAATTTTTCATAACTCAAATTTATATAGGTTAAGAAAACTCCAATTGATAATATACTACTATTACAACCGGTTTTTGATGTTATAAATATCTAACATAAATGCAGGTTAAAAAAGTACAAAAAATGACGTTTGTATAACCTGAATTGATATCAAAAAGTCAATAAATGGTTGATAATCAATTGAATGTAATTCTTTAAATACTTCGTTTGTTGAGAAGTATAGGGTTAATAAATTAATTTTTTTGAATAAAATTTCAAAATTTCATTAGTTCACACCTCAAAAAGGCATGATTTAACCGAAAAAGAAGGACATCTTTAAAAAAATTGTTTGATTGAAAAAGTAAATAGAGAGAACGAAAAAGAAAATATTCCTATTAAAATGAAGGAAGTTTACTTTTAAGTCAAAATAAGTTTAGATAGAAAGGACATTTTTCGTAGGCAGTTGTTGAGGAACTTTGTTCAATGATTAAACAGTAGGAGATAGTTGGATAATCTTTAGCTAAATAGTTTATAGATAATCAAACAGTATCTCTAGTGATTCAATGTTTGTTTTTTGTTTTGTTAAATCACTTGAACTTAGTACATCGGTTTTTGCGAACTTAAATTCAAATCAAAAAATAAGCAATTTGGACGAACTGTTTACTTTTAGCTTTGAAAACTGCCTTTTGGACGATGACTTTTAAAAAAGTCACTTTTTTTCGAAAAATTTTCGCTACTTGCCTGCCGATAAAGGCAGGTTATTTTACAGAAAGGTGATTTTTGAAATTCCGCAATTATATTCATTAATTTAATTGCAAAATATCAAATGATGATTTCGATAACCTCATCGGGAATATAAACGGTAGGGAAATTCTATATATTATAAGAAATTGTCGTATTAGCGTTATTTTAACAAAATCCTTGTTTTCTTAACTTTTTGTTTTTTTGACAACTATTAAGCATATAAAGGAATGGTTTTTGTAAATTTGAAGAAGAGTTATTTTATTTGCCCTTTCAATATATAAGTTCAACAGCGCTTCCTACACAAAAATTACCAGTCCCCTGGATGTAAAGCTTTTTTTTCCTAAACAAAGCTAATAAATTAAATTTATCATTAATTTTTTAACACTTAATAATTAAGGTTTGCATACAAATCCTATTCTACATAGGAGTATGTCCAACCATTATTAAAAACCTCATTTTATGAAAAAGCCACTTCTTTTGACTTTTTTTATGTTATGTTTATTTGCTTTTAATGCAGAAGCGCAGAATTACAAGTCTGCAGCTGGTTTGCGTTTAGGGTCTCCACTTTCGGCATCTTACAAAACATTTTTAAATGAATCTAATGCCATTGAAGCCTTTGCAAGTTTCCGTAGTTTTTCTGGCTATAGTTGGTTTGCACTGAACGGAGCATATCAGATTCATAAACCTATTAGTTCTGTGGATGGACTAAATTATTACTACGGAGCAGGAGCAGGTGTTTATTTCTGGAGTTTTGATTTCATTGATAGCAGTGAAACCACAACAATTGGCATCCAAGGTTATTTGGGATTGGATTATACTTTTGAGGATACCCCAATAAATCTAACAGTAGATTGGATACCTACCTATTTTCTTAGTGGGTTTTCTTCTGGTTTCGGAGGAGGATTTGGTAGTTTAGGTATTAGATATACTTTTTCGCGATAAATTGGAACTACTCTTGCAATAGTAAAAAATAACGATTACATGTTGAAAATGAATTCTGTAAACTTGTATAGAAATAGATGTCCTCATAAAACGACCTATTATTTTTGAACAAGTTTAAAGTACCAAATTTACAGCATGTAATCGATTTTATTTTTTATTAGGATATCATGAAAATTAAATACCTTTTATTATTAACGACCCTCTTTTTAAGTGCACCTATTTTAAACGCACAGCTATACACTTCTGCCGCAGGTGCTCGCCTGGGCGTACCAATGTCTCTATCTTACAAAAAAATCATTGACGAAAATAAAGCGTTAGAAGGATATTTTGGGACCAGAGGAATAGACAATTATAGATTTGTCAATATCAGTGGAGCCTATCAAATTATTCAACCCATAGATATAGGAGCCATAGAAGAATTATACTATTATTATGGAATTGGCGCATCAATTTATTTTTGGAGTTACAAAGAGGATGGACCGAATCAAAGTGTTACTCCCGGTATTCAAGGATATTTAGGATTGGAGTATACTTTTGAGGACAAGCCAATTAACCTTACCTTGGATTGGATTCCTTCTTTATTTCTAAGTGGACATATCTCTGGATTGCGTGGCGGTTATTTAGCTATTGGTGTTCGATATGTGTTAAGTAGAGAAGGAAATGGAAATTTAGATACTCAATAGACTTACCTGATGCAATTTCTTGGACTTTAAAAATATAGCCGCTGTTCACTCCAAAACGTACAAATCCAGCCATTTAACACAGATGCTGCTATTTTAGTTAAAAAGCTGCTCATATAACCAACAATTTTAGTAGTTATTCTTGAGAAATCTTGACTAAAAATACGCTTTTAGCATGTCACATCCACCTACTAAAAATGGAATTTTTCTCCATATAATTCTTTATTTTAATTCAAAAAGACATCTGTGACAATGTACCGTTAAATTTTTATTTAGTAAATATGAAAATTTTAGGATGTTTAAGCTGTTGATAAGTAATTAACTAAAGATTTATCATTAAATTAATAGGGCATTTATACAATAAATTTAAATAAGAACCATGACAAACGCTTTATTTAGACCTTAGGTTTATGTATTTTTGTTTATAAGGCATTAACTATAGGTAAAACAAAAGGTATTTATTCCCCTTTTAAATAAATTCCTTAACCTTTTGTATAAATCCACCTAATTATCCTCCCTATATATAGTTAATTATCCTTACCCCTTCCCATAAGTAAATCTTAAAAAAGGAAGTCATTGTGACTGAATTACACCTAGGATATACTTATAAATTCATATTTATCGTATGAATTTAGCTTGAAAAAGCTTGAATTAATTCCCTCGTAGTACTTTTTACAGAAAAATCGCAGCTTTATAGGTTTCTCATTACTTAATTGTAAAGGGTAAGCGTATAAGCGTTTCTGGTATTTTGAAGTGTAGTATACAGTGGGAGCAGATATTAATCTAAATACGCTAGTCCACTTTCCACCAAGAAATACCTTATTCAGACTAGCATATAATTCCCCTATTATATAATTCCCCTTCATAGTATTTCCCCTCATTCCCCCACGGATAGAATTTTTTATTGAATACAAACATCAATAATCGAACTACACCTTTATTAATTTTTATTATTATGGCTCAATCTTTACTAAAACCTTTAGATGCAATTTTTTCATCTAGAACCCTTAAGCCACAAATTTTAGGAAACCTATTCTTATTGGCTATAGGCATTCTACTAACTTCTTTTACTTTAGAAAAAGGAGAATTTAATGCCTTTGGGGAATTAAATAGGATGGATAATTCTAAAATGACAACTGATTCTGATATCTCTGAATCGGCAATTGCTGTTTTAGAGCATGTTGATAATGAGTCTGTTGTGGGCGATAATCAAACAGCCTGTAAACCATTGCAAATTTCTATTGGCCTAAAAGAGGCAACAGGAAGGAGCAAGGGAGACGGACAAATGATTATTCGTTATCAGGATGATAATATATTACCATCTAGCTATTCTTTAATAATCGGTCACGAAGAGGATGAACAAATCATAGTGACGGGTATTAAGAATAATCCTATTGTGGTTAAAGATTTATATCCTGGCAGATATCACAATGTCCAATTAATTAGGGATAAGGACAATTGTATGTCGGAGCCGCTCAAAGAAGCCGTTACAATAGAACCAGCCCTAGTTGCTAATAGAGGTGTAGCAAGAAATCCTGCCCCATTTGATTTAAATGAATGTGGGTCGAACCGAGCATATGATGCATATATAAGAGGAGTTGAAGGAGTGTCAAATCCATGTTTTCAAATTCCAAACCCAGAAAATGTCACAAGAGTCGTGGTTGAATTATGGGTAGAAGGGAATAGTCCACCTAGTGGAGTGACCTTCACAGGTAATGGAGGAACATCAGGAAGTAGTTCGATGAATGTTACAGGAATACCAATTGCTCAAGCTTCGAGCTCTACCGTCATGGAAACTATTTATAGAGAAACCTTTGATGGAAACTATGCACAAGTTTGTGCAGCATATAGTGGAGGAACGAGTATGGCAATATATGTTGAACGCGAAATAGAAGGAGGTGCCTCTAGTCTATATACTTTTGATGTAGAGTTAGACGGACAACCACAAAGTACGGATGATTGTATCAGTTTTGATGCGGACCTTGCTGAAAGTATATATGAACGAGATATTGCTTTTAGAATTCCAATTCACGAAAAAGGAGCAAATAATAGATTAGTCAATATTCAGATTGATATTAAAAATAATAATGGAAATACCATTCAAACTAAATCAGGTAGCTTTGATAGCCAAAACGCGGGTGTCGAGGCTTCGATGTTTAGCATGCATTTCCAAAATGTAGCAGCTAATGCAGCCTATGCAACGATTAAAGTTTGCTCTCCTGCTGGAACAGGGGAATCTTTTGGTTTAGGAGCGATTACCGCTTCTACGGTTGAATGTAACACTTCTGCCAATTGTGATGGATTCCTTGTCAATGGTTCTTTTGAAGAGGGTGGTTCAGACCAATTTTATATTGATCCTTGGATTATTGGAAATAATACAAATTACGAACGAAATCAATATTATCGAGCTGATGGAAATTGGATGGTTTGGATTTTTAAACAAGATCCATCTGGACAAGATGCAAGAATTTTTCAAGAGTCGTCTGCAAACGCAGGGGACAATTTCCGTTTTAACTTCTACGCTGGTACACACGAGCCTCAATATAAGCATGAAGTTGCTATTGAGTTCTATAATAGTGGAGGTACTTTATTACAAAGGACTGCACAAGAAATTGATTTTGATGTTGATTATGGAGACCACTTACAAGAGTATATATTAGAAGCAACTGCTCCAAATAATACCGCTAAAATTCGATTTGTAGGTACTTCAAGTGGTGATTATTTGAAGTTGGACGCAGTCTGTGGCCAAATACAATATAATACGGTCCAACCAATCGATTATGCCTTTACTTGTAATGATGGAGTAAGAGTAGATTGTATTGCAGATGGTTCTGAAAATCAAGAAGTTACGGTTTTAAATATTCCAAATTCAGGACAGGTTTACCAAACATATGCAGAGATAGTTTATAAAGGAGCTAATCCTGGTGATGTAGTGACTATTGACTATGACGGAGTCACGCATACCTTACACAAATTTGTTCCTTCTGGAAACAGCCCTAATGTTGTTTTATACAGAGGACTAATTCCAGGTACTGCTAGTACAGTAACGTATTATGATGCAGAGTTAGAAGCTAATTTACAATCTGTAAAGTTATATGCTTTCAGAAATATTTCTACCAATTCGGACCAAAGCGGGGTATTTACTTATAGAAGTGGATACAATGACATAGTTAATTTTAGTATTCCGGTGCCGACCCAATCCTTTACTAGAAATATTACCGTAAAGATTCCACTTTCCGAAATAACTTTAGATGGTAGGTATATTACGATTACAGCTGAAGCTGGAGGAGTAACCCAATCTACAACGGAATTTTTTACCCAACCAAATGACCCTTTTGGATGTTGTTTCCAAGAAGTAACAGTCAATTTGAATACCGTACCGGGTAATGTAAATCAAGTTAATATTTCAGTTGACACTCGAAATACTAATAATGGAGGACAACAGTCAGTGAATGGCCAATCCTATACTATAGCAGGAGCAGTTACGGTGTTATCAAGTTGCGATGCGGTTTGTAATGCGCCTACTGCAAATAATGATAGTGGTAATGGTTTAGACGCTTGTCCAGGAAATCCAATCAGTGGAAATGCTAGTACCAATGATACAAATCTTAGTTCCCCAACCTATACAGTAGTTAATAATGTATCTAATGGTTCCTTAACCCTTCATGCAGATGGCGCTTTTGTTTATACCCCAGATGCGGATTTCTGTGGAACGGATGAATTTACCTATCGAGTGTGTAATGATGGGCAAACAGATGCAACTTGTTGTGATGAGGCAACTGTAACGATTAACGTACAAGATGAGATTTTGCCACAAATTCAAAATGTACCAAATGATAGAACGGTAGAATGTGATAATATTCCTGCGATACCTACTAATGTTACTGCAACAGACAACTGTGCAGCTAATCCTTCTTTAAATTTTATTGAAGAAACGAGTTTAACACAAAGTGGTAATGGCCAAGAATGTGGATGTGGTCCCAACGTTATACCAAATGGAGGAATGGAACAACACAGTTCCAGTTTTACTTTTGGAACTAATTTCCAAGGGAGTCCAGCAGAAGATCTCGAAAATGATGTAGATGATAATCAAGTAATAGGGTGGAATCCAGGTATTAGCTCACCAAGAATTTTTTACATTGATGATACCCAAAATAGAGTAAATAATCCAGAAGGCGATTACTTTTTATGGATGGGTACAAAGTGGGATTGTTGGGTATCAACTTATTCCTTGTTAAATAATCCTGATTTAGAGAATGGCAAGACCTACACCATGTGCTTTGATGCTGCTGCATGGAATGTTTCTTTAGGGGACGATGGTTTTCCTGATGGTGGTTCTGTAACACAAGGGCCTAGTGCTTTGCAGATGGAATTAGAGTTTGAAGATGGTACTGTAGCGACAGTAAAAGACTGGAATAATATTCCAGCTAGTTCTAGCTGGACGAATATGAATTGGAACAAATATTATTTTTCTTTTACCGCTAGTAATGCATCCAAAATAAAAAGGTTCTATCTAACTACGAAGTCAGATGTAGGTGTGGCTATAGACAATTTCAAAATTGCTGAAGGTTGTACAAAAGAACAAGGAACTTGTCTTCAAAACTATACGATTACAAGAACTTGGATTGCTAAAGACGGTTGTAAAAACTATAAATATGATTCTCAAATAATTACAGTTAAAGATACCAAGGCGCCAATCATTACGCCACCAACCAATGATACCTTAACGGTAGAATGTGATGGTGATGGAAACCAAGCAGATTTACAAGCTTGGTTAGATAGTTATGGCGGTGCAACTGCTGTCGATAATTGTGGAGAGGTAAATTGGACAACTGATTTTGATTTCAATGATTTTATCTTTGAATGTGGTGGTGAAGGCTGGGGATATGGCGATTTTACTGCAACAGATGATTGTGGCAATAGCGATACTTTCCGTGGTGTTTTTAGAATTAAAGATACCAAGCAACCTGAAATTACAACTGACCCAAGCAATAAATTTGTAGAATGTGATGGTGGCGGAAATCTACAAGATTTACAAGACTGGTTAGATGATAATGGTGGAGGAAGAGGTAATGACTTATGTAGTCCTACCTCTTGGGAATATGCCTTAGTAAATGAAACAGATGATTGTGGAGCCACAGGTTCTAAGACCTATAATTTTAAATTAATTGATGAATGTGGAAATGAAGTTAGTAAAGTAGCGACGTTCACTATTCAAGATACTAAAGAACCAGAATTAACTTGTAATCCAGATAACAAAATTCACGAATGTTCTGGAAGTACTGATAATGAAGCAGTTGCATTAGCTTGGAACCTAGCAAATATTGATAAGTTAAAAGGTTGTGCGACCGATAATTGTGGTACAGTCGAGGTGACAAGTGATTTTTCTTATAATATTCCAACGAGTGGACCTAATTCAGGATGTGGTGAAACAGGAAGTTTTGAAGTAACCTATACCATTCGAGATGAATGTGGTTTACCAATTTTCAGGACTGCCACTTTTACGCTTAAAGATGAAACAGACCCAACCCCTGTTTGTCAAGATATAGTTGTACAATTAGGAGCAGATGGTACGGTAAGTATTGACCCATCTCAAATTGACAATGGTAGTAATGATATTTGTGGTCAAATCTCTTTAGTAAGTGTCAATCCAGATAATTTCAATCCATCTCAATGTGGTACAACGGTACAAGTTGAATTAACCATCAAAGATGAATGTGATAATATTTCTACTTGTTTGGCTAATGTCAAAGTAGAATGTTTTGATTTGGCATTACGTAAAACATTGGCAGCGGGCGAAGATGAAAGAGTTTTCCCTACAGATGATGTGACTTTCACCATAGAAGTATTCAACCAAGGGTCTTTAGATGCAACCAATGTAGTAGTCAAAGATTATATTCCAACAGGTCTTGTATTAAACGATGCAGATTGGAATAATAATGGAACGATTACAATTCCATTTATTGCAGCAGGAAGTTCTCAAACGGTGGACATTACTTTAAATGCTACTCAAACAACGCCTGGTCAAATTATCAATAGAGCAGAGGTGCAATCAGCCGATGCTCCAACTGGTTTTACACCAACAGATATTGATTCTGACTTAGACGGTAACGAAAATAATGATTCTGGAGGTTTGGTAAACACACCTCAAGATGATAATATTGATGGAAATTCTCGTATCGGTGAAGATGAAGATGACGC
>CALJVJ010000301.1 GCA_937974625.1 uncultured Saprospiraceae bacterium | reverse complement strand
AAGGCATTTAATCGACCAACAGACATGGCATTTTCAGACTTTAATCTACGCAGTCGACTATCTAAATTGGCTAATTGTTGACGATATTCCGTACTTAAATCATCTCCAACGACCATTAAATCCAAGGTCATTTGGTAATCCGCAGTATCTATTTCGATAATTCCATCTAATGGGCTAATGATATCATAACCTTCTACCGAAATTTGAATTTCTATCTGTGTATCAAAACGATTGAAATCAAGAATAGGCATTTTAAAAGCAAAGACACCCGTTTCATCAGTGACAAATTTCCCAACACCTTTAACGCGTAATTTGGTATTCGGTAAATGTTGGACCCGACCGTTGAGTTGTTCCAATATTCGGCCATCTATGTCCACTAATTTTAAAGTGTCATATTGCGCAAAAATGGCAGTGATAGGAAGCAGCAGTAAAAAAGACAAAAAGGCAAGTTCCTTAAGTTTATCTCTCATAGTCAATGATTTTTGGAGGATTGACTAAAACATGATTTGGTATAGAAATCCATAACAAATTATTACTTTCAGCCAATGGTGAATAAATATACTCCTTGTTTCACACAAAAAAAAGATTTTTCCAAAAGAATAATCGGAAAAGCATTCCCAGCGCTTTGGATTACCTAGTTTAGTGTATAAAACGCATAGATAATAATGTTTATGTATGGTAAAATTACTTTTCAACCTAATTGACTGGAACTAGCTAAAAGTATTAATTTCACCTACATAAAATAGTGTTTTCAGAAAAGAAAATGTACCCAATAAAGCTATACAAATGGAAAAAAATATACTTTTCGTAAATTAGTGGGTATAAAAATTTAGTTCAGAACACTTACTTTTAAACAACTAATCGTTAAATTGCTATAGAAGAAGTTGTTTAAGATTGTTCTAATGGCTTACTTGCAAGTCATTGAAATTCAATACTTCAGCTATTTATCTTTCCCGTAGCTTTGCTACGAAAAAATAAATAAGCCTTGTCTTGAATCTCAAGCACTTACAATTAATCTCATAACAAAACCTTAAACAACTTCAAAACAAAAACATACAAGATGAGTCTTTTCTCCAAAAAATCTTTTTTCAAACTATTTCATCTGCTAATCCTAGTGGTTACCATTTCTACTATTGCCACTGCAGCAAACCTACTTCCTGCTACCCTTGTTTTCGATGGGCATCAATTTCAAAATAATGGCAATCAAATCACGCTAAATGTACAGGTTAAAAATATTGGGGATGAGCCAGCAAAAAATGTAACGGTCGCTTTCAGATTGCCAATGGGCGCTACAGCACAAAGCAATGAGCAATTGATAATCAAGGAGATACGAGCAGGAGGTACGCACACTGCTAGTTTAAAATTTTCAAATCCCAATAAAGATATAATCGTTTACTGTACCGCAACGGAAGGCATCACTCAAAAAGAAACACAAAGTAAATTCAGTTTTAAAAATCAATCCAATAGAAGTGCAGGAGGGAATCCTGATGTTTTCTGGGTCAGTCCTAATCCTGATAAGGTCGGAACATCTATTACCGTAAATAAAGATGTATACGATATTCAGTTAAAAGCAATTTCCAATTCAAAACTAAAAGCACAAAATTTCACGGTTTATATTAATAACACCTCTCAAGATGGGTCTAAATTCGAAGAAGGCGAGTTATCTACCGCCCCGTCCAATGGACCTAGAAAAACACATACGTATACCGGTAAAATCATTTTACAACAAGGGGTCAATAAGGTAATGATTGAAGTAATTGATGAAAATGGCAAAGCAGAAACCCGAATGATTGAAATTAATTATAATCCGACGAGAGCTAATTTACACGTTCTTGCAATCGGACCAACACATGAAGATTTAGAATTTACCAGTAAAGACGCTAAGGATTTTGCTGCAGCTTTTGCCAATCAAGAAAATCGATTATTTAAAAAGGTATTTATTCGAACTTTAGTAGATAGAAATAACACCAATAAGGCATCGATGGAACGAGCTTTAGCAGATTTGAAGAATAATTATTTATACGATGTAGAAGAAAAGATTGGTAGAAATGATTTAGTCGTATTATTTATTTCTTCGCATGGAAAAAAATATGCAGATGGTAGTTTTAAAATATTAACGAGTGATTTTCAATTAAAATATCCCCATTTAGAAACTATTGATTATCAAGAGCATATCTTAGGTATGCTCAATGAAATCGAGTGTAAAAAGTTGGTCTTCATTGATGCCTGTAATAGTGGGTCAGCGAGGGGCAGTAAAGCTTCGATTACCGATTCGGATATGGCTAGAGCATTGCATACTTTAATCACAAGCGCACCAGGTTTGAGTACCATTACTTCTTGTAAATCAAATGAGTTGTCTTATGAAGATAAGTTATGGCAAAACGGAGCGTTTACAAAAGCTATTTTAAGCGCTTTCAAAGGCTATACTTTCCGTAAAAATGGTCGAACCATTTCCCCAGACCCAGACAAAAATGGCATCATTACTTTAGGGGAATTAAGAGATTATATTATTGATTATGTTCCGAATCTAGTTAAAAAAGACAAGCCTAAAGCACCAACTTCTCAGCGACCACATATCTCAGCGGATGAAATAGACTTAGATGTTCCAGTTTATGCACTACGCACTTATAAACACAAAGACATCAATATTGGTAATAACCAACCTGTTGATAACAGCTATATCGTGGATAATACGCCAAGTTTTGAGACCAATACAGGCAATACCAACTATCGCCCCACTAACCCAACCATCACGGATACCGATGGAGATGGCGTGGTTGATAATATGGACCCTTGTCCCGAGATTATGGGCCCTTTGTCCAATAATGGATGTCCAGAAGCAACTAAGCGAACCGTCGCAACAGGTCCTGCAAGTGGTCAATTAACCGATAGTAGAGATAAAAGTCAATATGCGTGGAAGCGCATGAAAGATGGGAAAAAGTGGATGACCGAGAATCTAAATGTAGCTATCAAAGAAGGCACTTGGTTTTATGGACAAAAAGGAAAGAAAGGAAAAAACAAAAATCCAGAAAATGGTCGACTCTATACTTGGGATGCCGCCAGAAAGGCTTGTCCCAATGGATGGCGTTTACCGACTAGAAACGAATGGAATAATTTAATTAAATTCTATGGTGGCGACAAAGCCGCTTATGATGCCTTGATGGAAGGTGGTAATAGTGGATTCGATGCCAAGCTTAGTGGTTTCCGAGATTCCAATGGTGTATTTTGTTGCCAAGGTGATTTTGGTAATTTCTGGAGTAAAGATGGCGATGCTGGTAGTGGCTACTACATAGATTTTAATAGTATGAATAGCAAAGTAGCAGAAGAAATATTTGATAAAAGCAAAGCCCTTTCTTGTCGATGTGTAGAAGAGTAGTTTTTTGTGGTAAGTGGTAAATCTAATTAGTCATCAGATAGGAAACGGTCTTTATCTAAAAGATAAATTAAGCCAATAGCTATTAGTGGAATAGCAATAACTCCGTAGAAATCTATAGCGTCTTTTGCTAAAAAATCGTATAATAATTTTGCTGCGGCGAAGGCTAAAAAGGTTAGCCCCATTTTTTTGTAGTCTAAAGTTTGTTTAGCCATTTTGAATTGATGATTGTTTTATAAAAAAGAATGATTACTTCTATTTTTGTGAACCACAAAGAACACAAAGTTCACAAAAGGAATTCACAAAAGATTAATTTAACAAAGTCTTTTGTGTCTTGTGGTTCAAAATAAAATCATATAACCTCTTTCCCTTGTAGTTCCTTAAGTTGGCTTTCTGAATATCCCAATCCACCATAAATCTCCGCATTATGCTCCCCCAATAAAGGCGCACGACGTAGTTTTTCCAAAGGTGTTTTAGATAATTTAAAAGGAGCAGGTGCGACCAAGGGGTCTTTGGGTGCACCGGGGAATGGCAATGGCGCCAAATGATTAATTGATTGGACCATTGGATTATCCAATGCCTGTTGGAAAGATAATACAGGACCGGCGGGAAGTTTTGCTTCTTTTAACAGTGCTAAAACATCTTCTGTTGTTTTATCTTGACACCACTTGCTCATTTCGCCGCTTAGAAATTCATTATTTTTTCCTCTTTCCGTATCATCTTTAAAGCGTTCATCTTCTAGCCATTCCGGTTTATTCATCAATCTAATCCAACGTTTGAACATATATGGTCCCACTACAGAAATGACTACATGACCATCTTTTGTTTTAAACAAATCAGCAGGACCTGCCAATTGGCCTAAATTTCCCTTGGGAGGTCGATTCGTATTGAGCGCGTCTTGCTCCAAGAGCATAGCGTTATTCAAATTCAAAGCAGTGCTTAATAAAGAAGTCTCTACGATTTGCCCTTCTCCCGTACGTTCTTTGTGCATGATGGCTGCCAATGTACCTAAAGTAGCAGATAGTGCTGTGGAAAAATCCACAAAATTCACAGTACACCGAATCGGTTGGTCAGGAAAACCAGAATAAAAATTTCCACCTGTAATTGCCTGCGCCATCCCATCAAATCCGATATAGTCAGCATAAGTCCCTGTACTGCCAAAAGCAGTATTCGTTACTAAAATGACATCTTCTTTGACAGCCGTCAAACTTTCATAATCTAATCCAAGATAGCTCAAAGTTTTGGGAGGTAAATTAGCAATTACGATATCTGCAGTAGCAATTAATTCTTTCGCTATTGTTCTACCTTCGGGTTTAGCGATGTCCAAAGTTATCCCTTTTTTATGGGCATTCATCTGCATATACATTGCCCCGTCTCCGGCAGGCGTAATCGGTGCTAAAAAACGGTCTTCACTTCCGCCTGGGCGTTCGATACGAATCACCTCAGCGCCCATTTGTCCCAATAAAGAAGCGCAATACGGAGCGGCAATGTAACGACCAAAGTCTAAAACTTTATAACCTTTAAGTAGTTGTGTCATTAATTAAAATCTTGATATTTATAGTAGAAAGGTTGTCTTGCATACAATTAAGGTGTATTGAACCAAAGGTAGCCAAATTTAGTTATTTTTTTGTGTTACCTTGTTGATTGTAAAGTACCGTCGAATTCATTCGACAGAGAAAATAGAAAAGAGGCGAATAAATTCGTCTGTACAATTAAAATCATGAAAAAGACATTCGTCATTCTATCCTTTTGCCTGTGTAGCCATTTCCTTATGGCTCAAATGGCGGTGAATGTAATCTCCAAAAATTATCAAGACCTACAAACTCAACTTATCCAAGCGCCTAAAAACATCAATTTCACGCAGCAAATTCAACATTTTACTTTCCAAGAAAATAAAAAAAATAATTTTAATCCTTTAACCAATCAGCAGCAAATGCCTGCTGCCTATGCCTATAAAGACTTAGCTTTCTTTTGTAAAATAGAAGTGCAATTAGAAAAAGTGGTAAAATTACCCGTAAAGTTCAGATTAGGTAGTGTAGATTATGTCGATTATTTAGAAGGTAAAAGAAGTAGTTATTAATTGACCCCTCAATTCTTTCCATACAATTGGTTTTCTTCTTACATTTGTGGCAAAATTACCAACAAATCTTATTTTTCAATCGTAAAGAAATAGACTTCTACAAAACTCCGTAAAATGATAGGGGGAATTAATGTAATTTCGCCAACTATTTTCAAATAATAAAAATTATGAAAAATAAATTAAATCTTCGTTTCGGGATTATTTCAGCAGTTGTTCTAGTTGCAGCTTTAAGCCGTTTAGCAATGACAGAATTGCCTAATGTTTCGCCATTAGGAGCAATGGCATTATTTGGAGGTGCGTATTTCTCTAAACGTTATTTAGCAGTGCTTATCCCGTTATTAGCTTTATGGATAAGTGATGTGGCTTTAAATAATACGATTTATGCCGCTTACTATGAAGGATTCTCTTGGTTCGGTGTGCCTATGGTTTATTTAAGTATCATAGTGATTGCTTTGATGGGAACGAAGCTATTAAAAAAGATAAAAGTCAAAAACTTATTGATAGCCAGTTTATTAACTTCTTTGGTTTTCTTTTTGATTACCAATTTAGGTAGCTGGTGGGCATTGCCAATGTACACTAAAGATATCACGGGTATAATTGCAGCTTATGCAGCAGGATTGCCTTTCTTTTTAAGTACTATTTTAAGTAATCTGTTTTTTACGGCAGTATTATTTGGTGGATATGAATTGGTGAAGCAGCGAGTGCCTGCATTTGCATAATTTTTTTACCACATAGTCACATAGTTAAAAGCACATAGAGCACATAGTTTGAACTAAATAATAACTATAGAAACTATGTGACAAGACTAAATGACTATGTGGTAAAATTTTCTACTCTCCGTAAGAAATCCGATAAATCACATCTGCAAAATCATCGGAAACTAAAACAGAACCATCGGGCATTGGTTCCAAATCAACAGGTCTTCCCCACGCTTCTCCTTCTTCATCTAACCATCCACTAGCAAATATTTCTTTGGTCGTTGCTCCTGCATCCACATTCACCATAGACAACTGATAACCAACAGGGGAACTCCGATTCCATGAGCCATGTTCTGCTATTAACAAACGATTTTTATAAGCTAAAGGGAACTGTTTTCCTGTATAAAAAATCAAGCCTAGTGGAGCGTTATGTGGACCAATTTTCACCGTAGGTGGGGTGAATTCATCACAAGTATGATTGCCTGCCAATTTATCATCGGGAGTATCCCCTTGGTGACAATAAGGATAACCAAAATGCAATCCATCTTTAGGGGCATGATTCAACTCACAAGCAGGCATATCATCGCCCATCCAATCTCTTCCATTATCTGTAAACCATAATTCTTTGGTATCTGGATGCCAAGTAAAACCAACCGTATTTCTAATACCTTTATGCACAATCTCTCTATTTTTGCCATCTGGGTCGATTCTCGTAATCGTATTAAAAATTTCGTCTTCTGATTCGCAGATATTACAAGGTGCGCCTACAGGAACATACAATTTACCATCTGGGCCAAATTCTATATATTTCCAACCATGGTGTTTTTTGGAAGGATAAGAATCGTTAATAACGACTGGTTCTGGCGGAGTAGCTAAATTATTTTCAATATCATCATAGCGTAAAATTCGGTTATGCTCAGCCACATATAAAGCACCATCTCTAAAAGCAACGCCATTAGGCATACTTAATTTTTTATCAATCAAAAATTGTTCATCGGCTTTATTGTCTCCATCATTATCTCGAAGTGCGTAGACGTTTCCCTCTCCTCTCGTTCCAACAAAAATAATACCCTTAGGAGAACGCACCATGGTCCTTGCATTTTTCACATTTTCCGCAAAGATTTCAATTTTAAAACCTTCTGGTAAAGTAATTTTATTTAAATCTACCTCTGGTTTGTTTTTGTTTTTTTGCATGATAAATCCAGTAAGAAAAACTAGACTTAACAAAATAGCAATTGGTAATAATTTAGATTTCATAATAAATATTTTTTTGCGAAAGCAAATTCATTGGCGCTGCTTTCTTTTATAAAAATGTTTACCTTCGTAGTTATTAAGAAATGAGAAAACTATAACTAAATAACAACAAAACAATAATTTCGTCAATTTAGATGAGATTATTTCGTCGTTATTAAAAGCTAAAATACAACGAATATGTTTGCTAGACTCACCTTTTTTCTAGGACTTATCTGCATTTTGACAATTGCCTGTAACAATTCCGACCAGCAAAAAGAAGCTAAGACCATTTTGGAAGACCTAAAAAGTGTTTATGCACCTGACAAAAGAGTTGCACTTTGGGATGTAAATTTTAAATCCGTTAATGGAAAAATAGCATTAATGGGCGAAACCAATTTGTCAGAAGCAAAAGCGGAATTATTGAGCAAGTTAACCAAAGCAGAAATAGCTTTTGATGATAGAATTAAATCCTACCCATCAGAAGATTTGGGAGATAATACTTTTGGCATTGTCAATGTATCTGTTTGCAACATTCGTTCAAAAAATGGGCATTCTCAAGAATTAGCAACCCAATCCTTGCTAGGCACGCCCATTAAAGTATTAAAACAAGTAGACAATTGGTTCCTTATTCAAACACCTGATAAATACATTGCATGGTTGGATGAAGGTGGTTTTGTTCAAACCAATGAAGCAACTTATAAAGAATGGATAAGCAGTCCTAAGGTCATGTATATTAAGGACTTTGGGTTCAGTTACGAGTCCACTAATTTAAACGGTCAAAAGATATCTGACTTAGTAGCAGGAAATATGTTGAAGTCAATTGGTGTAGAAGGTGAATTTATCAAAGTAGCCTATCCAGATGGTCGAGTTGCTTTTATTCCAGAAGCCGAGGTCGTAAATTATGACACCTGGTTAGCCTCTAGAAATCCGAATATGACCAATATTCTAGCCACAGCGCAAGAATATCTAGGGCGGCCCTACTTGTGGGGAGGAACCTCTGGAAAAGGGATGGATTGTAGTGGATTTACCAAGACCGTCTTTTATTTAAATGGAGTACAATTAGCTAGAGATGCTTCTCAACAAGTGCATACTGGAAATGCTATTGAAACAGATGAGACCCTCAAAAATATAGTACCTGGCGATTTATTATTTTTTGGTAGAAAAGCGACTGAAGAAAAGAAGGAACGCATCACCCATGTAGGAATTTATATGGGTAAAGGCGAATTTATCCATTCGTCAGGAGATGCTGGAGTAAAAATCGAAAGTTTGGTCAAAGGAGCACCAAATTTCAATCAAAAACGACTAGATACTTTTGTGAAAGCAAAGCGAATCGTTAGCTCGTTAGGAAAAAATGGGGTAGATTTATTAGCCGAATTACCAGCTTATAATCCTGCTGAGTTGTAAAATAAAGGTTATTAGAAGTTATTATTGAAGAAATTAAATACTCATTTTCATTCCTAAAATCTCTATTTTCAATTAATGAATGTACCATTAAATACTTAACACTTATAAATACTTAACACTTACAATTTACCACTTACAGCTACTTCTTAAATCATCTTTTTCCAGCCTTGATGAATCGCACCATTAATAGAGTCGCGTTTCGCCCCGGTGACTGTTTTTAGTACATTGGGGACATTCTCCACCCGCATGACGCCCATCCAAGCCATTAATGCAGCTTCTTTGAATTGTATAATAGCCTCATTGGGGATGATGACCTCAATATCCGCTACTTCCTTACAATTTGCTTGTAGCCTTTCTATTAGAAAAGTATTAAAAGCACCGCCACCAGTTGCTAACAGAGAAAATGTCTTTTTTTCTACTTTTTCCTTACGAATAACTTGTTTAATGGCAAAGGCAATTTGGTAAGCGATGTGTTCTACAAAAGTGCATAGCTGATTAGGAATCGCTTTATTATCTGCTTCTAACTCATTAAGAATAGCCGTTTTGCTCCACGCATTGTCAAGAGATTTTGGATAAGACGTTCTATAAAAATCTGCTCGATTAATGGTTTTTAGTAAATCGGGAAGTACTTCCCCTGCTCTAGCGAGTTGGCCACCATCATCATAAGCTAAATTTAATTGATTGGCTAACGCATTTAACAATTGATTGGCAGGGCAAATATCAAAAGCAAGAATAGTGTCCCGAAGCACGCAAGTAATATTGGCAATCCCCCCCAAATTCAAATAAAAATCATGCCCTGGCAAAAGGTATTTATCTATGATAGGCGCCACAGGAGCACCTTGTCCGTCAATGGCTATATCTTGAAGTCTAAATTGGTTAATAACAGGATAGCCAGTTAGTGCCGCCAGTGCGGAACCATCGCCTATTTGGATGGTCATACGCCCCAAAGGGTCATGAAAAATAGTATGCCCATGAGCTGCAATAAAATCTGGTTCTATTTGATGTTGTTCGACAAAATCGTTGACCATCGCCCCCATGTAATGGCCTAAGTAAGTATGTGTTTTAGAAAAATTAAGGGCATTTTGGGTAGGTAACTGACTGAGTCTGGCTTCCCATGATTCAGAAAAAGCTAGCGTATCAGCAGCTAAAATTTCCCAATCATAAACGATTAGGTTACCTTCTTTTTTTTCAACCTCAAAACTACAATAAGCAATATCTAACCCATCCAAGGAACTGCCAGACATTAAGCCTAATACTTTGTAGTTTTTTTTTGCCAAAAGGGAAGATTTAGGTGAGTCAAATAATTAAAATGGGTAACGTTAAAATAAACGCCACTCTATAAGAAGCCTTGATTATAAAGATTGTGTGATTGTAATTACAATACTGACTCTCAGCAATTTAAGTAATGCAGCCTAATCAATCCGCATTACTTGAACAATCACACAATCAAAAATAAGGTTTATTTTATTTCTTTAATTTTTCAGTATATTCTGCTACTGCTTTAATCTTAGCTTCACTCAACAAGCCTTTAAATGGAGTCATAGTGTTTCTTCCATTTGTAATAACCTCAATTTTTTCATCCAACGTTAATTTGGACTCTGTCAAATTAAAAGCACCGCTTGCCCCCATATCTCCATAAACGCCATGACAGGTAACACAATATTGCTTATAAACTTTTTCTCCGTCTACTTTTTTCTTTTTCTTTTTAGGGGTCGTTTTTTTCGAAGCCCCATTTTCACTAGGAGTTTCTCCTCCACAAGCAAAAACAGCAAAAGTTAGAACGGCAATAAATGCTAAATATCTCATTTTTAGTTATTTAAAATATTATAGTATTAATTTCTTAATTCCTTATTACTTTCCAAAAGAAAAAATAAGTGTTAGGGTACCAAGGTGAACAAAGTAATTTGGTCGAAGTTGCGAATGTACAACAAACCCATTTCACAAGCACAAAATAAATCTTACTTTTTTTAGAAGTTGAATGAATTTAACAATTCAGAATTTCAATATAGTACAACTTGGAAAATTTGGAGGAGGAGCATAAGTTTGGAGGTAAAAAGCTAAGTTACCTTCCATAATTGGAAGGATTTCTACCTAAAAAGGCTTCTTTTTCATGACTCAATTGCTGTTTAACTTTCAGTATATTATAGCTATCTGTCTCATCTAAAATCTGCCATTGAATAACCTTATTTCCTCCTGAGGAGACAAAACTAAATGCATAATCATAGTAACCAGGCAAAAAGTGGTGTTTAGTCTCTATCCCCCTAAAAGTGATACTAGACTCTACATTTAATCGCTTTAGCAATTCTTCAAAAATACTTTCTAAAAAAGGAAAATGCGGTCGAATATTTTGATTCCTAAGTTGGTGAGTAACAAACAGGCTATCACAACTATGCAAAAGCATAGCATTGTTGTTAAGCAGTAATGTTTGTTTAATTTGGGACATTTTTGGTTATAAAGTAAAATCAAAAAAATTAGGTCTTGCCTAATTTATAAGAAGTGATGAAGAAATAAATTTACTATTTGATTTTTTCAATTGAAAAAGGTAAATCTATTTTTTCAAAGTTCCTTAGAAGTAAAAGCATTTACTTCTAATTGAAATAAAAATATATAAGAAACAAATAATTAACCTATTAGTTCAAAAACTCTGCTGCCAATCCTAAAAATAATTCCTCTACATTTTCTCCTGTCTTTGCACTTGTAATAACATCTATCGGCAAATCAAGCTCACTTGCAATAGTGTCAATAGCATTTGCATTCACTAAATCTGCCTTATTAGCAACAATTTTCAAAATGGAATCAGGTAAAATCTCATTTAAAATTTCCATATCTGTATTGATGTTTTTATAAGTAGAAGGGCGAGTTAAATCAAAAACATAAATAATGGCACTTGCTCCTAAAAAATAGGACTTCGGAACTTTATCTTGTTTTATTTCGCCTGCAATATCCCATAGTAAAATGGATACTTCTTCCCCTGCTACCTCAACCGTTTTTTTATCTACTTTAACACCAATAGTTGTAATATATTTCTCACTAAAAGTATTAGTAATAAATCGTCTAAAAAGTGAGGTTTTCCCAACACCAAAGCTTCCTGTCAGAATGACTTTTCTACTAATCATATAGGTTTATAAATTGTGTACTGCAGAATTAGATTTAACCCTAAAAATCATTTCATATACAGTATACTTTTATTCTAAGAGACCTAGCACCTTTAGCCCCCACCCGCTAGACAAGTGGCTTAGCGTTCTAGAGGTGCTTCTCATATGACTTAAATTAGAATAAACATTAGTAAATAAAAATTTTAATTCTCTCTGACTGCAAAATATTAATTTTCAATAAAACGACCGCTTAATGCGGTAGAAATTACTTTGAAGGTTTCTCCGTCTGGTTCCGAAGGTAAAGATTTTAGATTTTCTGTGGCAAAATTCAATAGTTCGTTAGCCAAATCTTCCCGTTCAGAGGAAGACATGGTACCACTTATAGCAATAGCAATATAATAAGAATAAAAATTTTGTAGTAAAATTTTATAAGTACCATACTGAATCATTTCTAAATCTTCCCGTTCTCTTTTGAAAGCATCTTCGACAAAAGATTTAATGGCTGTCAGCATTCCAGCAATTACATCTTGGTCAATCGTATTTTCAGTAGAAGCACTTCCAAACAGCAAGCCTGAATTACGTTGGATTACATAAATCTCTTCGATTTGGTAATCTCTTAAATCATGGATTATTTGGTCACTTGCTTTAATACCAAACAAAGAATTTTTCATTCGCCATAAAAAGCCTTGGCCTGAAAACGTTTTTTTAATGCTTTCATCAATCCCATCTTTCACCATTTGAATTTGGTGATTCACATACTTTTTTATCATTTTACCCATTACAGGATAAATAACATCTAAAATTTCTTCTTGAGACGCTTTGAGTTTTCGCTCAATCATTTTATCTACTGTAGCTTGAAATTCTTTAGGGAAGTTTTCCTTAAAAAAATTCATTCTTTCTTCAATAATGGGACTTACTTTTTCAGATAAAAGCACAGGATCATCAATCGTCTCTTGTAGACGCTCAATGGTTGCTCTATCATCTTTAAGTAAAATACTTTGAAGCTGATTTAGCAACTCTTTGTCCTGCTTTTTATGCGAAGTTGCCACCATTTTAAAGTTTAGATAATCAAACTACGAAATATAAAGTAATAACTAGTGGTTCAAGGCAGAAATATTTGACACTTTATAATTGTTCTTTTTCGCCTACTCATCGTTAGAAAATCAGGCTTAATAGCTACGGCTATTATCCTGATTTTTTGCCTCGATTAGACAAAAAATAACTGCTTCTAAACCATCA
>CALJVJ010000300.1 GCA_937974625.1 uncultured Saprospiraceae bacterium | reverse complement strand
GGTTTGAGGGTCATAAAAGAACTCAAATAGGAGATGATATAATCGAATGGAAACATTAGATTTTTGGTATTATCATTTTGCCTAATTTCCCCGTTGACCTTAGTTTGAATGTCTAGGTTGGTATAATCTTGCACCTCATCAGCGGTCATCATCCAAGGGCCAAGTACGGCGGACTTATCAAAATTTTTCCCTTGGGTCACATTGAATTTTGCGTGACGAACCCAATCTCTTAAAGTACCTTCATTCATTAAAGTTAAACCAGCAATATGGTCTAAAGCACTTTCTTTAGGGATTCGCCGACCACCTTTTCCAATAATTATGACAATTTCTCCCTCGTAATCTAATTTGTTGGATTCAGGAGGGCGGACCATATTTTGCTGATGGCCAACAAAAGAATCTAAATATCTTAAAAATACACTTGGGTATTTTGGTAGGTTCGAATTGTCTTTATATTCTGCATTTCTGTTGGCATAATTGACTCCAATACAGACAATTTTTTGCCCCGTTAAAATAGGGGGTAAGTACTCAATGTCTGATTCCCAATAAGCTACGGGTAATTGACTAGCAATTGCCTTCAACTTGTCCATTGAATCTAAAGCAATCCAATTTCTAAGGTCATTCCCATAGATGGCACCAATATCTGTAAAACCAATACCATTAGTGGATGCTACTACAGAACCATAAGTAACTCTTTCTTTAACTTTATAAGATGCAAATTTCATTTTTGAAAATTAAAAATCCACCAGCCTGACGACTAGTCGGGCAGATTTTGAATTGAAAATAACCCAATGTCATTAAGTGAAGGAATTAAAGCTGAACTTAAAAAAATTAAATCTTACGCTTAACTTAATGACATTGTTTAAATAACCTACTTCACACCTCCCCAACACATATATTTGATTTCTAAATAATCATCCATTCCATATTTAGACCCTTCTCTACCGAAACCACTCTCTTTGATGCCTCCAAAAGGAGCAACGGTGGTAGAAATCATTCCTGTATTAATACCGACCATACCATATTCTAAAGCCTCGGCAATTCGCCAAATTCTTGCGTAATCGCTACCGTAAAAATAAGAAGCAAGACCATAGGGAGTATCATTAGCTAATTCGATAACCTCAGCCTCTGTTTCAAACTTGAATATTGGTGTGATAGGCCCAAAAATCTCCTTGGTAAATACTTGCATATTTCGTTGAGCATTGCTAATAATAGTTGGTTCAAATAGCAAGCTGTCAGCCGCTCCAACTCGTTTTCCGCCTGTCACTAGTTTTCCACCATTATCTATCGCATTTTGGACAATTTTCTCAACAGAAACTACTGCTTTTTCTTCAATCATTGGGCCGATAACCACGGCTGAATCTATACCATTTCCAACGGTCAATTTTTTTACCGCAGCGGTATATTTTTCTAAAAAGGCATCGTAAATATTTTCCTGAACAAATAGTCGATTGGTACATACACAAGTTTGACCTGCATTCCGATATTTAGAAGCAATCGCTCCTGCTACCGCTGCATCCACATCCGCATCATCAAAGACGATGAACGGTGCATTTCCACCCAATTCCATCGATACTTTTTTGACCGTATCTGCGCATTGCCTCATCAATATTTTACCAACTCTAGTAGATCCAGTAAAAGATAATTTTCGCACCAAAGGATTGGCACACATTTCTTTGCCAATTTCACTGGCTTGACTAGAAACGATGATATTTATCACACCAGGTGGGAAGCCTGCTTGGTCGGCTAATTCGGCTAATGCCAAAGCTGACAAAGGGGTTAATTCTGCTGGTTTAATCACTACCGTACAGCCTGCTGCTAGAGCGGGCGCCACTTTTCTGGTAATCATTGCATTTGGAAAATTCCAAGGAGTGATGGCAGCAACTACACCCACGGGTTGTTTAATAGTCGTAATCCGAATATCTCTTTTATGTCCAGGAATAGTATCCCCATACACTCGTCTTGCCTCTTCTGCAAACCATTCTACAAAGGAAGCCCCGTACTTAATTTCTCCTAAAGCTTCTGCTAAAGGTTTGCCCTGCTCTAAGGTTAATAAATAGGCTAATTCTTCGGCATGTTCCATTTGTAATTCATACCATTTTCGTAGAATAGCTGCTCTTTCAGCAGCAGCATATTTCTTCCAAACTTTAAAGGCATCATTAGCGTGTTGGATAGCGGTTCGACATTGGTCCCGAGACAAATCCTCTACTTCTGCTACTAAAGATTGGTCATAAGGATTAGTAACCGAAAATTTGCGATGACCAGTTACCCATTTGCCGTTGATGTAAGACTTTGTACGGAGAAGCTTCATGTTAATTTTGAATTTTAATATTTGGGGTAACTCCTGTTTTAGCGAATGGCGTTTTTAGTTAAATCCAATCCTTTTATTAGTTCCTTAATTTCAGTAGATAGAATGATTGTTTTCGCATTTATTGCTTCTTTGAAATAAGCTTCTAATAAATTCATACCTATTTTGGAAAAATTTTGGAGCACTTCAGTACTACGTCCTTCTCTTAGTCTAATCAATAAATTCACCATTTTATAGTCAGAATTACCATCTATAATATAGTAATCTTTGGAGGCGACTACTCGACATTTTATACCTAACTTAGGTGCATGTCCAGTCGCAACTAACTGAGCGGTTAATTTCTCGAAAAAATCTTGGAAATCAATGTCTACATTGGCGGTACATTCTAAAGTGATATGAGGCATAGGGTGAATCTGAAATTTTAAACGTAATAAAAGTTAAGCCAAAGAGGCCCTATATTTTCTATTCTGCAATAATAGGTCTAGCTTCCATTTTGGCTGCTACAACTGGTGTATCAGTAAAAGTGCTTCCTTCTTCAAACCAACTTCTTGGAGCGGGTGCCCCCCAAAGCGTTTGTCGCTGAGGGTCTCTTAAATCCCATCCCAATGGTTCTAAATCTGGGTCTACCGTCAAATAATCACAGGTATAAATTTCTATTCTATGACCATCAGGGTCTCTAATGTAGAGGAAAAACGCATTGGAAATACCATGTCTGCCTGGTCCTCTTTCGATATTATCGACATATCCAGTGGTAGACATCACATCTAGCAAATGTATGATATTTAATGCAGTCGGAACCCACACAGCAGAGTGATGCAATCTTGGTCCATCTCCGTTAGTCAAAGCCATATCGTGAACATTCCCTTTTCGATGCATCCATGCAGCCCACATTTCTCCTTTTTCAGTAGTTGTATATTCGGTTAATCTAAAGCCTAATTCTTTGACAAAAAATTCATAAGTTTCTTGTGCATTAGGTGTAAAAACATTGAAGTGGTCAAATCTTTGAGGATGCATGCCTTGATAGGCAGCATATTGACGTTTCATATCTTTCACTTTAGCCATTCTGGCGTAAAATTCTAAAATGAAACCTTGAGGGGTTACGACTTTTAAGGTTCTATCTTCCTTATATTTTTTTACCCATTTAGTCGTCACTTTTAGCTGGTCTAAATGTGCTTTTAAATGGTCTAAATCTTTTTCAAATGCCACTTTAAAACCTACTGCTAATACTTCGGGTTTATCTGATTTCCTTAAAATATAGGAATGATGTTGTTGTTCTTCCAAACATCTTAAGTAGAGGGCATCGGCTGTCCTTTCAGTTAAGATAAAACCTAAGGTATCGACATAAAACTTTTGAGAGGCATCCAAATTTTTTACAGCATATTCTACATGACTGCATCGGATAATATTAAAAGGTAAATCGAAATTATGTGGTATCAGTCCCATATTTATTAGAGTTATGAATTATCAGTTAGAAGATTAGGAGTTGAATGTATTACTCCTACCTAATTATGCCCCTAGTTTTGGGATAGGGTGGTCACCTAATGCCACACAGATATTCTTGGTTTCCATGTAGAATTCAAAGCTATATTCCCCACCATCTCGTCCAATGCCGCTGTTTTTTACACCGCCAAATGGAGTTGGTAAGTGTCGTACATTTTGAGAGTTTATCCAAACCATACCCGATTCCACATTAAGTGCCATTCGGTGCCCTTTAGCAGAATCTTTGGTCCAGATATAGGCCGTTAATCCGTAATTAACTGCGTTAGCAATTTCTACAGCTTCTGCTTCAGTTTCAAAAGGGATGATGGTCAAAAATGGCCCAAAAACTTCCTCTTGAGAGATTCGCATATCTTTATTGGCATCACCAAATAAGGTAGGATTGACATAGCACCCTTTTAGCCCTTTTGGTTTACCTGAACCGACTAATAGCGTTGCACCATCTTCTTTTATACCAATCTCGCTATAGCTTAGTACCTTTTCTTGATGCGTTTTACCAATCATTGGTCCAATTTCTGTAGTTGGGTCTAAGGGGTCACCTACCTTTAAATTTTTAACCCTAGCAATTAATTTTTTGACAAAAGGTTGGTAAACTGATTTTTCTATAAGCAACCGACTATTAGACGTACATCTTTCGCCATTTAGACTATATTTCATAAAAATAGTCGAATCCAAAGCTCTATCTAAATCAGCATCTGCAAAAACAATCGAAGGATTTTGACCGCCTAACTCTAGATGTACCCGCTTTAGTGTTGGTGCGCCTTGTTGCATAATCATACTACCGGTAGTAGTAGCTCCAATAAACGCAATAGCTTTTATGTCTGGGTGTTCTGTCAACGCTTTTCCCACAGTATGTCCAAAGCCATGCACCACATTCCAAACACCTTTTGGTAAACCAGCTTTATGAGCCAATTGACATAGTAAAGTAGCCGTAACTGGGCTTAATTCCGCGGGCTTGTGAACTACTGTACATCCTGATGCCAAGGCAGGAGCAATTTTCCATGTACTCAACATAAAAGGTGCATTCCAAGGCGTAATAATACCGACTGGGCCAATTGCTTGTTTTACGGTGAAATTTAAGTGGTTGGTATCAGGGGTGGATAAGCCATTTCTAGCATCAATGACCTTATCGGCAAAGTATCGGAAATTGGCAGCACCTCGAATAGCGGCCTTTTTTGTAAACCGAATAGGCTGCCCCGTATCATAACTTTCTAAAACAGCTATCAACTCTGCATTCGCCTCAATTTCTGCTGCTATGGCATATAAAATATCTCGTCTTTCCTTATGAGGAAGGTTGCTCCATGCTTTGAAGGCAGCCATACTTGCTTTAGCCGCAGTATCAATATCTGCTAAGTCAGATGCTGCTACCTCTGCAATAAGATTGTTATCAATAGGAGAGGAATTTTTAAAAGTCTTTTGGGACTTTGCAGCAAGGGATTCCCCATTAATTAGGTTTCTAATGCCTTTAGCTTTGAGGGGACCCAATGCTGCATTTAATAATTTTTTATTTTTTTTGTACATCTGTAGCATAAAGTTGAGGAGGTTTATCTTTTGATTACAAAGATAGGGTAAGATTTAATTGGGAGTATTGTACTTTTTGCAACTATGAATTGTATTTTTTAATTCAATGTTTCTTCCTTTTAAATGAACTGATTATCGTATACTAATATCCGTTGGCAACAATCCGTTGGTATCCTTATAGTTTTGCCAACTGATTGTTGCCAGCGGATAGCGTATTAATTTTTTAAGGGACGCTCTATCGACTATATTTCTACATGTAATTTAAACCCAATCTCGCATCCAATAAACAAAAACACCAACCCATTCCTTCATCAAACTTTTCCAAGTAGTCAAAGCACCAAGGTTAGGAACGAGGCTGTCCAAATGAAAAACCCCAGAAGCAGGAGTAGACCCCACCGCAAAAGGCGTAACAGACAAACCGACCTTATCAAAACATTTTTTGGCTCTAGGAATATGACTCGCAGAAGTAATTAATAAAATATTTTGATGAGGGTAACTGATATCCTGGAGTAAATTGGCGGTGAATAAGGCATTTTCGCGGGTATTTCTAGAATTCGGTTCGACTATAATATCGGCTTCAGGAATGCCTATAGTGAGGAGATAGCGTTTGACTTCTGCGGATTCTGATATCTTTTTGCCTAATACATTTCCTGCTCCGCCTGAAAGTAGTATTTGTTTAACTTTCCCTAATTTGTATAATTGGACTGCATGATGTAGGCGATTGCCACTTTGCGCAAAAGACAACAGAGGTGGGTCATTTGGCAAATCATAGCCTATGATGGCATAGCCACTTAAGACAATAGCGAGTTCAAAAGGTTGTTGTATATCGGACACCAATAGTGGAGTTGGTTCCCATTGGCGGGATACAAAATTAATAATCCAATTATTGGAAAAAAATATCAAGCATAAGAAGCATAATTGCAAACTTCTTTTTTTCCATTTTTCCTTTTTTAGAAATAGTGCAAAACCCAATAAGGTGACAATCCAAATTAATGGGTTGAGTAGAAATAAAAGGGCTTTTGATAGGATGAAGAACATCTTTGATTATTTTAGGTGTGAGGTTTTATTTCCAAACTCTTACCACTCTAAACCCACTAATATTACCTTGTGTATTGGCTGGAACACTTACACGATTAGAAACACGAGCATCGTCTTTAGAAAATAAGTGCCACGAGCCGCCCCTTAACATTCGTTTTTTTCCAGTCGACGCCGGTTGTGGATTAGTAGCTATTTTACTAGAAAATTGTTCATAAGCATCGTCTTGATACCAACCACTTATCCATTCAAAAACATTCCCACTCATATCATAAATGCCCAAAGCATTAGACTTTCTTTGTCCAACGGGATTAGTGCCATAATTAGGGTGTTGAAATCCTTTTTCAAAACTATTTTTATAGCACCAAGCAACGGTCTCTAAATTATTACTTCCTGCAAAAATATAATCGTCATTTTTAGCCCCTCCTCGAGCAGCATATTCCCACTCTGCTTCCGTAGGCAGCCGCCAGTTTTGACCAGTTTTGTGACTCAGCCATTTACAATATTCAACGGCACCGTGTTGCGCCATACCTACCGCTGGGTGTGAACTATAGCCGACAACGGCTTGCCATATTCCACCAGTTGTTAGTTGTACGCCCCAAGGGTCTGCTCGTACAATTGCTTCTCCAGCATAAGCACCACTTTTGATAGCATTGCTGCCATAATCATTGAGAAAAACGGCAAATTCTTCGTTGGTTACTTCATATTTTCCAATCTCAAAACTATCTAATTGGACTTTGTGCGCAGGCCGTTCATCCACTTGACAAACATATTCTTGTGCTGGCGTACAACCCATCGTAAAGGTGCCACCAGGTACGATGACCATAGCAGGCACAGGAAAATCAAAAGCAGATAAAGTAGTACCCGAAGCCACAGGGGTTAACTCGATGACCAATTGATTAGGGAGCTCGTCAATGGCAATTATTTGTTGATAAGCAAGATAGCCATTTGCGTTCACATTGATAGTGATTTCCTGTTCTTTTCCAACGGCTGGAGTATAGGTATAACGGAAATATCCATTTTGATTAGAAGTTGTTCCTGCAATCGGAATATTAGGTAAAATAACTCCAGTTTGGCCATTAATAATTTGCCCGTTAATCGTATAAGAACTCGTAGTACGAGGCGTTAATAGAACCGTCGAAGCAGTCAAATTATTGGTAGTCAACTCAATAGTTTTTGTAGTTGTCTGATAATTTTGATGACTAAAGGTTAAGCTAGAATTGGCTTGGTTGGGTACTTTAATAATCTGTAGTTGATAGTATCCGGATGCATTACTGCGGACTTGTTGATTTTTGTATTTCACCAGTACTTCACCAACCCCTTTTAGGGTAGTGGCATCAACCACTTGACCATTAATCCACACAGCGACAGGTTGGTCAGCACAATAAACTGCTTGTTTTTTTAGTCGTTGAACCTTGGCTAAAATTTCGGCATCACGGACTTTATCTAATTGGGACAATAATTGACAAACACTATCTTGTTCATTTAAAAGATGGTGTATATTGGCCAAAGTAAGTATCGCCGAATGATAAAC
>CALJVJ010000299.1 GCA_937974625.1 uncultured Saprospiraceae bacterium | reverse complement strand
ATTTTCCGAAGAACCAATAAGCATTGCCTTGATAACCTAGGTTATCAATTATCTTAGAGTTATTCCGTATCTAAAAGGCAATAGTGTTAGAAGCTTTTTGAGGTAAAATCAAAAAAGAGATTAAGTATGTAAGTGGAAAAGTGATGTGAAATGGAAAGAAAACTGAAGAGACGGTAAATTATCTCTTACAAATAGTTTTACTCTACCAAAAATATCATTAAGGAAGCGCTAAGGAAAAAGCATATTATCTATGCTGTTTTTGTAACTAAGGTTAGTAAACAATTAAAATGATAATTTTTCAATTAAGAAAGTATCAAATCAAATAGGGGATTTAAAAAAATGGTTAATAAAGGGGAAAAGTAAGTTAGGGGAATTAATAATAATCAGGGAGTAATTGGGGAGAAGCAGGGGGAAGAAATATTATTATTTAACAAATGTAAGTTATATTTTTTAAAGTAGCCAATTTTTAGAAAAATATCTTTTTACAAAAAGGGAGCCGATAAAAAATAATCGAGATGCTCATAGGGGAAAAAAAAATTAAAATAGTCTTTACTAGGTAGAGATAGCTTACGCTTATCCGTTTCATACTTTAAGAAGTGCTAAAAAGCGTTTTTTAAAATGAACCAATTAAGCTTTCATCTCATTATAAATAAAATCTATTCGATAAAATGCTGTAAAACAACCAATAACATTATAAGAAGCAGCTGATAGAGCAAGGAAAATATGTGGACAAAACTTTGAGCAAAGTACAAAACCATGTTACTTTGCGTTTTTTTTCATGTCAAAGTAGGCAAGAATGCTAACCCATCTTTTATACTTTAAAATCGTAATCTTGCGTTTAAGAAATGAAAAATAAATAACTTTTCTTTTCTAAGGAACAATATTAGCATTCAAAAAATACAATAACCCGACTAGTAGAATATTTTAAAACTTGTTTAATGACCGTTAATAATTTGAAAAAGGCATTTCAGATGTCTATGTTATTTTTTGAAAACAACCTTTTATTTGAGCATAACTACACACACCTTCAACTATACAAAATGAAACTTATTGCTACTCAATGTTTAAGCATTGTCCTCCTTTTTATAAGTATTTTTTCAGCCTCAACTATATCGGCACAAAGTAGTGAAAAACTAACTCGTATTCGAGGAACAGTGATTGATAAAGAAACCAAAGAACCCTTACCTTTCGTAGCCGTAGCTTTTCCAGGTACAAGTGTTGGAACAACCACAGATTTTGATGGTAAATATGAAATTGCCTCTCAATGGGCAACAGAAACCTTAGAGATTTCTTTCATTGGATACACAAGTTCAACTGTATCCGTAAAACTAGGTGAACGGCAGGTAATTGATGTTGAATTGGCTTCTGAAGCGATTACTTTAGATGCAGATATAGTGGTAAAAGCTAAGAAAAAGCGATACCGAAAAAAGAATAATCCAGCGGTAGCTTTAATGCGAAAAGTGATAGACCAAAAACAAGAGAATAGCTTGGCAAGCTACGACCATTACGAATATGATAAGTATGAAAAAGTCGAGCTAGACATTAATAATATTACTGACAAGTTTAGAGCGCGAAAAGCCTTTAAGAAATTCCAATTTATTTTTGACTTTGTGGATACTTCAGAAGTCAATGGTAAACCTTACTTACCTATATTCTTTCAAGAAATTAGTGCTAAAATATATTATAGCAAAGAAAAAAATAAGAAAAGAGAATATCGGAATGCCATCAAAGCCACTAAGTTAGAAAATCACTTAGATGAAGAATCGGTTACTACCTTAATGGATTATTTATATGATGATATAGATATATATGGTGACAATACGGTTTTAATGGGTAATGAATTTACCATGCCGCTCTCCCCTATTGCTTTGGATTTTTATCGTTTTTATATCATTGACACCATTGAATATGAAGGAAGGAAAGCAATTGACATGGCTTTTATCCCTAAAATAAAAGGAAATTTTGGATTTAATGGTAACCTATACATAGCATTAGACTCAACCTACCAATTACTAAAAGTAAATATGGGCGTAGTTGATGATATTAACTTAAACTTTGTACAGGATTTACTAATTGAACAAGATTTTGCTCCAGGTCCAGATGGAAAATATATTGTAGCAAAAGAAAAGATAGTCGTCGATTATAACCTTACAAAAAAAGGAATTGGCGCCTTTGGAAAACGGGAAGCCAATTATACCAATCATATATTCAATGAACCCCGAGCCGATGAAATCTACGATGTTTCTGAATTTGTAATAGAAGAAAAAGGGGCAAGAAAAGTAAAGGATGATTATTGGAAAGATAATCGACCCATCGCCTTGTCCGAAAAAGAAGAAGGGGTTTATCACATGATTGATACCCTCCAACAAGTCCCTGCTTTCAAGCGAGCATTGAATATAGTTTCCTTTTTGGCAACTGGATATACTCCAGTAGGCAAATTTGATGTAGGCCCGATTAATTCATTTTATGGTGGAAATGCGGTAGAAGGATTTAGAGCAAGATTTGGAGGTAGAACCAATATCAAATTTCACCCGAAGTTAGCATTGGATGCCTATGTTGCCTATGGGTTTAAAGACAAAGAATTTAAAGGTGCGTTCAAAGCGCTTTGGTCTTTCAATGAAAATTCGGAAGACAATCCAAAACATTATATCCAAGGTGGTTTTACCAGAGAAACAAAATTCCCCGGTCTAAAAGTGGATTTTATCAGTGAAGATAATGTCTTCTTAGCGATTGGTCGAAGAGGAATCGCCGACAGAATGTTACTCTATACTGCTACTCGTTTAGATTATTATAAAGAAACGAGAAGTAACTTGACTTTCCACGCAACGGTAGAACGCTTAAAACAGCTGCCAATTGGTAGATTGACTTTTGATTATACAGGTAGCAATGGAGAGCCGCAAAGTCTGGATGCCATCCGAACCACAGAATTTGGGTTCAATTTCAGATGGGCACCGAATGCGGATTATTTCCAAGGAAAAATCAATCGATATCCAATATTTAATAAGCACCCTATATTCCAATTTTCTTATTACGGTGCGCCTAAAGGATTATTTGGCAGTGAATATTCTTACCACCAACTACGGTTTGGTGCCTTTAAGAAATTCTACTTAGCATTCTTAGGATTCACCAATGTAGACTTTGAAATCGGTAAATTTTATGGAGATAATTTACCTTACACTTTACTACATATTCCAAGAGCGAATCAAACTTATTTATATCAAATTCGGTCCTTTAACATGATGAATTTCTTAGAATTTGCGAGTGATGAATATATTAAAGTGAATTTCCGACATTACTTTAATGGTTTCTTTTTCAATAGAATTCCACTTTTCAAGAAATTGAAATTGAGAGAAGTAATGACTTTTAAAATGATTTACGGAGGATTAACTAGTGGTAATGACCCAAACAAAAATCCAGGTTTGATTCAATTTACAAATCAAGTCAATCCAGACACTGGAGAAATTATCCGAGATGAAAATGGAGACCCGCTTAAAGAAACGTTCACCTTGAGTGATAAACCATATATTGAAGGAAGTGTTGGTATTTTAAATATCTTTAAAGTGCTAAGAGTAGATTTAGTAAAGCGATTTACTTATTTGGATAACCCTAATATTCCAAGAATGTTTGGCGTAGATGGTTTAGGAATTAGAGCAAGGGTATATGTTGAATTTTAAACCATTTTAGCGTTTAAATTATAAAACAGAACCAATAAATTATTTACCTATATTATCCGTTGGCAATCAATCCGTTGGCATAAAATTAAGTTTTAGCAACGAATTATTACCAACGGATATTTATCTATTTTTTAAATTGACTGTCTAAAAAGAGCTAATCTTATTGATTCCAGCTTGTTGTATATATCAATTTTTCAACTATCCAAAAGTCAAATTTCACTACAACTTCCAGATTATAATCCCTCCTATAAATTATCCTTCCAAATAGTAAGGAATTGCCAACAATAGTTTAATTTTGTGGCTTCAAGAAAACTACTATGACATTAAAAGATAAAGGTCAACAATTAGTTTATAAAGGCATCAATCCGTTGATAACCTTGCTAATCAAATTAGGCATCACGCCAAATATGATTACAATGTTCGGTTTGATTTTAAACTTTGTGGCCACTATTATTTTAATTATTGGCGCAGAAGAAGGTGACCGTTCTGACCACTCTTATGTTGGTTGGGCAGGTTTCATGATATTGTTTGCAGGCCTATTTGATATGATTGATGGTCGATTGGCAAGATTGGGAAATATGGCGAATCCATTTGGTGCACTTTTCGATTCTGTGATTGATAGATACAGTGAAATGATTATGTTTTTAGGTATCATCTGGTACCTAGTCTCTCATGATTATTTTTTAAGTTCCATTTTTGCCTTTGTGGCGATGATTGGTTCGGTGATGGTCAGTTATACTAGAGCAAGAGCAGAGGGATTAGGGGTTGAATGTAGCGTAGGCATCATGCAACGTCCAGAAAGGATATTAATCATTGGTATATCGGCTATGTTATGTGGTTTTTTCTCCGCTACCTATGGCGGCGATTATCAATTTATTACCGATTGGTCTCCTATCCCAGTTTTTGAAACAATTACCTTTTTTACCTTGCCGATGGCAATTTTAGCAATCATGGCAAATATCACAGCAATTCGAAGATTAAATTTTAGTAGAAAAGTATTAATGGAAAGGCAGCAAAGCTAAAAAACATGAAGAAATTATACGTATCTAATAAAGACGAGAGTGTGCGCATGTTCAAGAGTAGTTTCTTAGAACTATTTTCAAAAGTACATTGGAGTATTCCGCTATTCATTTTTCTACCTGCCATTAGCTATTTAATGTACCTAGCTATTATTAGTCAAAATATTGGGTTATTGCAAGTAGCAGCATGGTTTGTAGGAGGAATTGGCATATGGACGGTTACCGAATATGTTTTGCATCGTTGGTTATTTCATTACGAGCCACCAGGCAAGCTAGGCAAACGCATGCATTTCATTTTTCATGGGGTGCATCATGACTATCCAAATGATTCTAAGAGATTGGTCATGCCTCCAGCAGTAAGTTTACCATTAGCCACTGCCTTTTACTTCCTATTTAGAAATGTCGTAGTTCATGATGGCTTTTTTGCCTTCTTTGCTGGTTTTTTAGCGGGCTATTTGTTTTATGATATGCTGCATTATGCCATTCATCATGCACCAATGAAAGGAAAAATTTGGATGGCTTTAAAGACGCATCATTTAAAGCATCATTTCAAAGACCCTGATGCGGGTTATGGGGTAAGTTCACCACTTTGGGATATTGTCGTAGGGTCAGAGTTTAAGACAGGGAAGGAGCAAAAGGCAGGGCAGAAGCAGGTAACCTTAGACTAGTCTTTTGCTAACAGATTTGAAAATAAAAGACGACACGATTACGAAAATGAAAGTCTTGGATTAATTTTAGAAGATTTGCACGATGAAAATGTACTAACAGCCGAAGGCATGCTTCATTTTATTGATACTGTTTTCTTTATAAAGCCGAATAAGTTTTGGGGTTAAGAAAAAATAAGGCGAAAAAGGAATATTGCATATAGGTAAATAGCCAGCAAAAGTAGACAAGCCATAGATGAGGATACCTTATCAAAAAAAACAATATATTATTTCCCATAAACAGGGGGTTACCTCGCCAAAAAGCATCTATTTAAAAGAGACACAGACAAACAGAAAAAGGTATCATTGACAACAGACTTTCAACATAAAAATACATTTCAGCGATTTACAACTAAAAATGTAGTAGTAGCTATTATTTTAAGTGCAGCTTATTTAAGTTTAGCGTACTTTTTTATAGGCTGGCGACCAGACCATTTACACTTGTGTTTAGCATCATTGGTAGCTTACTTTGCGTTACCAATATCGCGTAAGATATTTTGGGCGTTTTTGTTTTTTATCATTTATTGGTTGATTTATGACTCTTTGAGAGTTTATCCCAATTATATGGTCAATCCAGTAAACATTGAGAGTTTGTACAATTTGGAAAAGTCCCTATTTGGCTTTCAAACACCTGATGGCTTATTGACCCCTAACGAATATGCTAAAGCCAATTCAACTCAATTTCTAGACGTATTAGCGCCATCCTTTTATTTGACTTGGGTACCTTTACCGATGTTATTTGTCATGTATTTATTTTTTACGGACAAATCGGTGATGGCTAGATTTACCTCCGCCTTTTTGCTAATAAATATAGTTGGCCTAATTATCTATTATTTGTATCCCGCAGCGCCTCCTTGGTATGTAGAAAAACATGGGTTTGAATTTATAGAAGGAACACCGGGAAGTGCAGCAAGATTGTTGCGGTTTGATGAATTTTGGGGAGTGGATATATTCAAAAACATGTATGAAAAAAATGGGAATGTCTTTGCGGCTATTCCTTCATTACATTCAGCTTTTCCAGTATTGTTGGTCTATTATGGCATACAAAAACGTTTAGTAGTAGCGTCCATTTTCTTTTTATTTATAATGATAGGCATATGGTTTGCAGCCGTTTATACCAACCATCACTATATAATTGATGTCTTTTTAGGAGGGTTGACTGCATTATTTTCCATCCTATTATTAGAAAAAGTGCTGTTAAAAACGAAAATAAAGGATTGGCTCGCTGGATATATAGCCTTATTGTAGATTTGGACTTGAAGAATTTGGCATTAAATAGGCGTAAATCAACGAATAAAGCGTACTTTTGTAAATCTTTTTTATAAAAATAGGGGAACAAGCAATTAAAATTGTCTTGATTTAATAATCTATTTTATTTTAGAAAGAACTAACCACCTATTTATGTGGTTATATGGAGCATAGAACTATACAGAATTTTAAATATAAACACATTTAGTCACCCAAAAGGTATTTGTAAAATTTAGCCTTGTCTATAAGCAAAGTTAATTTTCGAATATTTCCTTTTAAATGCAGACCAAGCTAAAACGATTGCTTTAAAAAGCTAATCATTAATAAGTGAGACTCAATAAAACAATCCCAATTAATTTTGGGAAAGGCTTTAAGTCCATTCAATTCATAAGTTGCTATGTATTAGCACTTTTTGATTTTGAATTTCAGATTTCACTAATGGCTTGTTTTTGGAGAACTTAACAAAAAAGAAAATGAATTTACTTCGAAACCAACTAGCGAAGTACACTCGTCCTTCTGAGGTCAAGGCAGCGGGGGTATATCCATACTTCCGTGAAATTAGTTCAGACCAGGATACCGTTGTAAAGATGAATGGTAAAGACGTACTAATGTTTGGTTCTAACTCCTACCTAGGATTAACCAACCACCCTAAATTAAAAGAGGCCTCCAAAGCAGCTATTGATAAATATGGTTTAGGTTGTGCAGGTTCTCGTTTTTTAAACGGCTCGCTAGATATTCATACCGAATTAGAAGAAAAATTAGCCAAATTTGTTGGGAAAGAAGAAGCTATTGTTTTCAGTAGTGGATACAAAGCCAACTTAGGAGCCATCTCTTCAGTATTAACTCGCCACGATTATGTTATTCTAGATGATTTGAATCACGCTTGTATTATAGACGGCGCCAGGTTGTCTTTTGGTAGAACGATGAAGTATCGCCATAAAGACATGGAATCTTTAGAAAAAGTATTGAAGCGATGCAATGCAGACCGTGTCAAATTAATCGTGACAGATGGTGTTTTCAGCATGGAAGGAGATATTGCCCCTTTACCAGCAATGGTAGAATTAGCAAAAAAATATAATGCCAATATCATGGTTGATGATGCCCATTCATTGGGGGTCTTAGGAAAAGGAGGGCGAGGAACAGCAGACCACTTTGGATTGGTAGATAATGTAGATATTATCATGGGGACCTTTAGTAAATCCTTAGCATCTATTGGAGGATTTATCGCTGCTGATAAAGATACCATTAATTTTATGAAGCATACTGCTCGGTCTTTCATTTTTAGCGCAAGTATAGCTCCAGCAAATGCAGCAAGTGTCATAGCCGCATTAGAGGTAATGGAAGAAGAACCAGAAAGAATCGAAAATTTGTGGGATAATACGCGCTACACGATGGATGCATTGCGCAGTGTAGGTTTAGAAACAGGCCCAACAGAAACACCGATTATTCCTATTTACGTAAGAGATGATGAAAAGACGTTCATCTTAACCACCATGTTGCAACAAGCAGGAGTCTTCGTAAATCCAGTTATCTCACCAGCAGTAGCTAGTGAAGAATCCTTAATTCGTTTCTCTTTAATGGCGACGCACACTAAAGAGCAAATTGATTACGCAGTCGACCAATTAGATAAAGTAGGCAAGCAACTAAATATTCCAAGAGTCATCGCCTCACAAGTATAATCGTAGTTTGAGCATTCTCGCTCGAGCAAATTCCCTATATTTTAATAAGAAAACAAATGGTAATCGAAGATTTTTCGATTACCATTTGTAATATATAGCGATTATACTACCTTTACTAAAGCATACTATACTACTACGAAGAACCTATAAACAAGCAGCACCAACTAATGCAAATCGTCAAAGTATCCACCAAGAAACAGAAAAAGCAATTTATTGATTTCCCTCATGACTTATATAAAGGGGACCCCAATTACGTTCCTGAAATATATTTAGGCATGCAAGAATTAATGAATCCCAAAAAGAATCCTTTCTTTGAGCACTCCAATGCCGATTTATTTTTAGCTTTTAGAGCCAATAAGATAGTCGGGAGAATTGCAGCTATTCAGAACAATAATTATAATGAATTTGCCAATACCAATGTCGGCTATTTTGGTTTTTTTGATGTCATCAATGATTACGAAGTTGCCGAAAAGCTATTGCAAACAGTTGTAGAATGGGTCAAAGCAAAAGGACATGATGGTTTGTACGGTCCAACCAATTTCTCTACCAATGAAACCGCAGGCATCCTCATCAAAGGTTATGATATGCCGCCTGTTATCAATATGACTTATAATAAACCCTATTATGTAGATTTTGTTGAACGCTTCGGTTTTGTGAAACAAATGGATTTATTTGCCTATCGGATTCCAACTCAAACAGTATCTGAAAAGTCTTTACGCATCGCAGAGCGACTAGAAGAAAGACTTAAAGGACGAGGTATTATTGTAAGAAATGTGGTTTTGAAAAATTGGTCAAAAGAAGTCAAGGTTATCCACAAAATGTATAAAAAAGCATGGGATAAAAATTGGGGCTTTGTACCTCCAACGGATAAAGAATTTGACCATTTAGCAGATAGTCTAAAAATGGTTTTAGTACCAGAAATGGTCTTTGTCGCAGAAAAAGATGGAAAAGGAATAGGTTTTTTTCTAGCGGTGCCCAACATTAATGAAATTATGATAAAGCAAAAAAGAGGGAGAATTCTACCTTTCGGCGCTATCCGTCTATTAATGGGCAAACGAAAAACAAAAATTCTAAGAATTATCCTGTTAGGGGTCGAAGATGAATATCGAAGATTAGGAATCGAAGCTATTTTTTACGCAAAAATAATCCGCTACGCTCAAAATAACGGCATCGAATTCGGAGAAGGCTCCTGGATTTTAGAAAATAATGAAATGATGAATAAGGGACTGCAAAATTTGAATGGGGAGATTTATAAAACCTATCGGATTTATCAGAAAGAAGTTTAGATAGTGGTAAGTGATAAGTGATAAGTGGTAAGTAACCTAAAGTTCCATCCCCCATTATATCACCCATACCGAAGTCCCGTAGGGACCAAACATCGGTAACGCCAGTGGCAGCCCTATCGTCGCATAGGAGTAATACACAAACATCCATAACACATGAATCAAGAAAGTAGAGGTGTCTGGGAATGGGACCTCGTAAAATATATAACCATCTTTTCCGTGGGACTATATGTCGCCTTTTTCATACTTGGTGGTTTCACAGAAGAAAGTACTCGGTCAGTCATCGCATGGTCTGCCAAAATCAGTTTTGTGCTATTCTGTATGGCATTTGCCGCATCTGCTATACACAAGCGCATGAAAAATTCCTTCTCTTTTTGGTGGCTAATGAACCGAAAATATTTTGGAATTTCCTTTGCTATAAATCACCTGATTCATTTAGGTTTTTTAGTGGTTTTACAACAAGTTTTTCATCCTGTTTTCAATATGGCAGCCTCCACTTCTTTAATGGCAGGAGGAATGGCTTATCTCTTCGTGGTATTGATGCTACTAACCTCCTTTGAAGTCTTTTCAAAATTCTTATCTCGCAAAAATTGGAAGTTATTACATACGATTGGAGGTTATTGGATTTGGGTAATATTTCTAAGCACCTATGTTAAAAAGGTACAAAATGTAGGGGTGGAGTATCTACCATTTGTCTTAGGCTTACTAGTAGTAGTATTTTTAAGAATTTTTAAGAAAAAATAAGAAAAAACAGCTAGTCAAAGTAATAGGTATTGTCCAAAATGTCATTAGCAAAACAATATAGTCCATTTAGGAAAAATAATACAATAAACAACTGATTATCAACATTTTATAAAAATTATCTACAACCATTAAATCTAAAGAAAAAGAAGTTATCTTTGCGCTTTCAATGCAAGGCTATTTCACAAGGAGGAGCATTTGAATTTAATAATTATAAAGACTTACGACGAATAAATTTGTCGGTACCAATATGCAAAAAATACTCATCACAGGCGCAAGTGGATTTGTCGGAAGTTTTTTGGTGGAAGAAGCCTTAAAGCGCGGGTTAGCAGTATACGCAGGAGTAAGAAAAACGAGTAGTCGGAAATATTTGCAAGATTCAAACATTAAATTTTTGGAACTAGATTTCAATGATTTGGGGCAAGTAAGAGCGCAATTAAAATCGGTAAATTTTGATTACGTCATTCATAATGCTGGAGTCGTTAAGGTCAACAAAAAAGAGGAATTTTTTAAATACAATACAAAGCTAACGACAGATTTTGCGACTGTATTAATGGAGTCTCCATCCACCTTAAAAAAATTCACTTACATCAGTAGTGCTGCGGCTTATGGCCCTGCGGATAAATTAACCAAGGGGTTTGTAGAAGAATCAGATACTCCTTCACCGATAGATACCTACGGAGAGAGTAAATTAGCTGCGGAAAACTGGTTAAAAGAACAAGCCAAATTTCCTTACTTAATCTTCCGTCCTACAGGGGTATATGGACCGCGAGAAACAGAAATTTTTACTTTTTTCAAGGCTTTTAATCAAGGTTTAGAAGGACACATAGGAAGTACCCCACAAAAAATGGCATTCATTTATGTAAAAGATTTAGTGAAGGTGGTTTTAGACGGTACCTTATCCAATAAAAAACAAAAAAGTTACTTCGTTTCAGACGGAAATGCATACCCAACACAAGATTTAGGAAAATATGCAGCAATTGCTTTAAATAAAAAACCGCTTTTGAAAATCAATATTCCGATTGGTGTTGTTTCAGTCATAGCAAGTATTGGCGAGGGCATTGGTCGATTGACCGGCAAGATGCCCGTCCTCAATAAAGAGAAGGTGAAAATATTAAAATCAAAAAATTGGCAGGTGGACATTGCACCTTTGCAAAATGATTTTAACTTTGCCCCCGCTTACGACCTAGAAACAGGTCTTTTGGAAACTATACAGTGGTATAAGGAGAACAAATGGCTTTAGAATAGTGATGCCTGTCTGCCGACAGGTAGAAGTTGTAAATGATAGTGGTGAGTAGAAATTTTCGCTCAGCGCAAGTCATTCTGCAATAAACATTATTCGTGACCCTTACAGAATTTGGGAATAGTTAGAATAGGTTCAATAAAAATTAGTATTGGCCTATTCAGGGAAATTAATTTTAAATCAACACCTAAAAGGTCAAATCTTGGTCACCTACCATTAGCTGATGTGGATTTACTTTTTAAGTTTAGAGGTAAAATTTTACATTTCCCGCCTATTATTCCACTTTTTAAAAATTTAAACAAAAGAATGGCAGAGAAAACTAAAATTAAACCTGCAAAAGGTAAATTAGGTGTTTTAACTCCTGGAATGGGAGCAGTAGCAACGACTTTTATTGCCGGAGTTATCGCCGTCAGAAAAGGATTAGCTCAGCCTTTTGGTTCTTACACACAGATGGGTAGAATCAGATTAGGTAAAAGAACAGAAAAACGTTACCCTAAAATCAAAGAATTTGTTTCTTTATCTACATTAGATGACATGGTTTTCGGAGGATGGGACGTCTACAAAGACAACGTTTATAAGGCTTCAGTCAAAGCAGAAGTTTTAGATAAGCGTCTCTTAGACCAAATCAAAGATGAATTAAAAGCTATCAAGCCGATGAAGGCTGTTTTTGACAAAAACTATGTCAAAAGATTAGATGGCAAGCACATCAAGAAAGGCAAAACCAAAATGGATTTGGCCAAAGCCTTGATGGCAGACATGAAAAAGTTTAAAAAAGAGCATGGTTGTGACCGTTTAGTAATGGTTTGGTGTGGTTCTACCGAAATTTACATGGAAGAAGCGCCTTGTCACAAGAACATTAAGGCTTTGGAAAAAGGCTTGAGAGAAAATGACGAGAGTATTCCGCCAAGTATGATTTATGCATATGCAGCCATCAAAATGGGAGTACCGTATGCAAATGGGGCACCAAATTTATCTGCAGATATTCCTGCATTGGTAGACTTAGCTAGGAAGAATGGCGTACCAATTGGTGGCAAAGACTTCAAGACTGGTCAAACGTTGATGAAGACTATCTTAACCCCAGGTTTCAAAGCACGTTCTTTAGGGGTAGATGGATGGTTCTCTACGAACATCTTAGGAAACAGAGATGGTGCGGTACTAGATGACCCTGATAACTTCAAGACGAAGGAAGTTTCGAAATTAGGTGTAATCGAGCACATCTTACAACCTAAATTAAATCCTGAATTATATGGTAATATCTACCATAAAGTAAGAATTAACTATTACCCACCTCGTGGTGACAATAAGGAAGGCTGGGATAATATTGATATTTCAGGTTGGTTGGGTTACCCAATGCAGATTAAAGTAGATTTCTTATGTAGAGATTCTATTTTAGCGGCTCCAATCGTGTTGGATTTAGCTTTATTGTTAGATTTAGCTAGTCGTTCTGAGTTTAAAGGGGGTATTCAAGAATACCTTGGCTTCTTTTTCAAGTCGCCTCAGACAAAAAAAGGATTACCGCCACAGCACGATTTATTCAAGCAATTAATGAAAATTAATAATACACTTCGTCATATGAAAGGTGAGGATTTAATAACTCACTTGGGACTAGATTATTATTATTAATCAATAGCCATTGGTCATTGGTCATTGGTTCAAAGCTTTTTGAACGATTGACTGATGACCAATTATCATTTGTTTTTTGAAAAGTAGATTGGTTTTATTAGTTTTGATTAACTTTTAATCAAAACTACACCAATAAAACCATTAAAACTTGAGGATTTAAAAGTTTACAAAAAAGCCATGCAAATGGAGATTGGGGTTGGGCAATTGTAGCCGAATGGGAGTATTTTGAAAAAGATACGATTCGCAAACAATGGACTAGAAGTGCCGATTCCATTGCTGCAAATATATCAGAAGGTCATGGCAGGTTTCATTATATGAAAATAAAAAATTCTGTTATTATAGTAGAGGCTTTTTAAATGAGACCATAACTTGGTTTGAAAAAGCCCATAAAAGAAAACTAGTGACTCCAACAAGATATGAATTCCTCCTTAATCATTTGCAGCAAACATTAAAAATGTTAAATGGCTACATTAAGTCAATTGGTCAAAATGCTAAAGATGAATAAATTTACAAATTATCAAAAAGGTCAACAGACAAATAAAGATACGGTGACTAATGACTAATGACTACCTTTGTATTGGGCATGTATGCCAAGATGTAGTAAAAGATGGCTATGCACTTGGAGGTTCCGCTTCTTATTGCAGTGTTACGGCACATCTTCTAGGCAAAAGAGCGGGTGTCTTAACCAGTTTTGGTGAAAATTTTCAATTTCTTCCCGCTTTCAAAGATATTTCCATTCACAATAAAAAAGCTACAAAAACAACCATTTTTGAAAACGTCTACCACCTTACTCACAGGACTCAATATCTTTTTGAACGAGCGGACAACCTCCATCTAAATGATTTACCAGCAACTTTAAAAAATGTGCCCTTAGTTCATTTAGCCCCCATTGCTGATGAAGTAGATTTTGATTTAATGAAAGCTTTTCATCCTGATACAATAATAGCTGCGACCCCACAAGGTTGGATGCGACAATGGGATGAAAAAACGAGGGAAGTTAGTCCGAAAGTAATGGATTGGAATTTACTAAAAGGAATTGACATCTTGATTTTAAGCGATGAAGATATTGCAGGCTACGAACATTTATTTCCAACCATTGTTCAACAAACAAAATTAGTGGTGCTGACTAGGGGTAATAATCCAGCCACTGTTTATTTTGATAATAAACAATTAGACTTTCCCGCTTACTCAACAAAAGCCATAGACCCAACAGGCGCAGGAGATACTTTTGCTACCGGATTTTTGATAAAATATTTGGCAACTAAAGATATTACCAAAGCTGCAGCTTATGGACATGTCGTGGCTTCCTTTTGTATCGAAGCTAAAGGTTTAAAAGGTTTAAGTAATTTGGAAAAAGTAGAAGAACGGTTCTTAGAATATCTAAAATTACATCAGCATATCGGAAAAGAATACCACCAAAAACTGTAAAATCATCGTCCCATCCATCAAGCCTGTAAAAAAATAATCCGCATCTGTTTTATCACTGTAATTAATAAAAAGTAAAGTCGAAAAACAAGAAATAGCAATCGCTATTAAATGCCCTGTTTGATAAGTATCAAGATATAAATTCAAACCAGCCAAAGCGAATACCAAAATAAGACAAACCAAAGCCATCTTTTTGGTTTTATCAATCCCAATCATACTAGGTATAGTCTTTACATCAATATGTGCATCTATCTTTAAATCTCGAATATCAAAGGGCAAGGTTATCGCAAAAATAAAAAACATACGTTCCAATAAAATCAACAAATGAGCAATTGTTAACTCCGTCGTTCGCTCTAATATCGGCATCAAGACCGTAATCACTCCCCAGACTACCGCTACCAAAAATATCTTAATGTAATCAAAATCTCTAAGTCGTTTGTCTCCTTTGACAAAAGGTAAAACATAGCCTAAAGACAAAATAGCGGGAACGACTAATAATAATTGATTGGCAAAAGACAAGTAAAAAAAACAGTATAAGGCCCCTGCTCCACCTAAGAAGGCATAGACTTTAATATGGTTTCGAAAATGATAAATAATAGAATAGCGGTATTTTTCTAAAAAAGGTTTGACTTTAACTAGACCTACAATTCGATGAATGGCATATAGGAATAAGGTCGAAAAAAAAACAAAGTAGGTCAAAATATTTACCTCTACCTTCTCAAATAGCAATAACTCCGTTTGCCATGTCATAGCTACCGCGCAGGCTGCAATCCAGAAGTTTCCGAAAAGGATAAGGTTAATAAATTTTTCTAGCAGTCCTTTCAATAGGTATGAATTATGACAAAAAAAAAGAATCAAGCATAAAGGTACGCTTGATTCTAATTTTTTGGGATGTATTTTTGATAATTAAATCTTTAGCTAGCTAAAGAATTTAATATTGGGTTGTTTTTAACAGTCATAATTGTCGGATATCGCCCATCCCTGGATGTGGTTCAAGTCATAAGCAATTGATAGTTTAATCGAGTGTATTTTTTCATTAGACAAGGCATTTTTTTGAAAAATAGCCGTAGCTATTTTAGAAAAAAATAACGCAGTATAATGGAAAAAGACGCCGATTTAAACTGTTAAGGGTTTATGTCTTGAACCGCTAACGATTGATAAGGTCAAAGACCAAGTCACTCCATTCAGATGCTTTCATAATTTAATAGTTTATTTTTTGATAAAAACAGGGTCTTAAGTCGCTATAAAATTGTAAAATTCTTTTCCCGTTGGTCAATAATTTTAAAATTTCAAATCGACCACTGTTTTTTCAAAAAAGTTAAAAATTTAGTCGGGTGATTTAATAGTTTTCATTCTGATTATACTAACAATGCCGTTTTAAAGGAAGTTCCTATAACCAAATTAATTTTCAAAATTTCAATGTAATTGGATGATTTCTATTAGTAAGGACACCACCTTTTACTAAAGGATGCATTTGGTGGTGAAAAAGTTTTAAAAAGGTAGCAGAAAGCACAGAGGATGTGCTTAGGGCGGCTTTAGAGTATCCTATATATTGCTATTGCTGCTTGAATTCTAGCTACCATTCCTTATTTACTAATTTTTAAATTAAAAAACATCAACCTCAATTTCAATGACAATTTCAATTAGTGCTTTTGCAAACAACCAACCAAAGAATATTATCCATCAATAGTTTGCACCTTCGCAGAACCCCTATGCCCTACGCCTTCAACTCAACAAATAATTCAAGGTAAAAAAGACCACTAAATAAATCCATAGCGCATCCAAATAGTGCCAGTATCTAGTTAATAATCTGAGTTTTAATTGTTTTTCAGGGTCAGAGAAATAGACGAGTACACTTACAGGTTCTTGCATTCTTTTATGGGCGGTCCAAAGAAAAAGTCCAAGAAATGGCAATCCTGCTAGTACATGTGCAAAGTGCAGTCCACTAATCACATAAACGTAAGAAGCCGTTGTACTATAATTAATAAAAATTTGCTGACCGAATAGCTGTCGCCATGCCACTAACTGAGCAAATACAAAAATGATAGACATGACAATGGTAACTGCAAGCATCTGTTTGTAAAGCTCCGTATTATCATTTAAATAAGCCTTTTTTGCTAGGACCATTGTATAGCTGGTTCCTAATAAAAGGGCGGTATTGACAAAAAACAAACTTGGCAATTTAATAGGAGGAATTCCCATCGTCACCCTAGTGTATAAATAAGCTGCAGAAAAAGCAAAAAACAAAGCGGTAATACCTGCTAAAGTAAAAGTGAGCAGGATATTATAAGGATGAAAAGTAAGCGATGCATTATCTTCTTCGTAACTAATATTATGTGGGTCTAATTCTTTTCTAGGCATTCGAATACTTGTTTATTGCTTCTATTTTTGAAATAATATGAAGTAAACAAAAAAGGGAAGGACATGTTGCGAATTTCTTAATTTCTCAAGTTGATAAATGCTATTATCGCAAGTATTTTAGCTTGCTAATATTTTAAGAAAAGTCTTTTTCGTAAAATGGGATTTTTTAGCCTTTTAGAATATTTCTTACTTTTTCATTTTATCTCAGTTTCGTGTAAAACGAAATAAATAAAAAAATAATCTCAATATATAATTTTGAATTAAAGAATTAAATCGGGTTATTCCGAATTAAATATCGAAATCTTGTTCTTTTCCTTAGATAAAAAGAACCAAAAATCAAGGCAAAAAAGCATCCCATCCGTGAGTGGTTCTGGAGTATCCTCCCTCATGTCAAACAGTTTTTTGCCTTCCTTTCCCGCTTAGATGCGCGTATAAGTGATTAAAAAACATCAATTACCTGAACAAAATTTTATTCTCTAAAAATTTACACGAAACGTGAGTTTGATAAAAAGTAAGCAAAATCTAGTTAAATTAAACTGGCAGCCCATCCCTTCGGATTCGGAATTATAATTCCTCATGGTCAAACAGTAATCTAACTGCCCAACACCCCGTAAGGTGTTCCTATATAGCTTTGCTCGATGGAAGCTCGAATTGCAGTTAATTATTCGAAAGATTGGCGAAATAGGAAGTACCACGTTAGAACTAGTGGCGGTGGCCCGTTGATTTACTGTTTGAGGGACGAGTTTAAATCAACTTGATTTTTTCTTTTTTATCGAAGATAAAAGAAAACAACTTCTAAGTATAAATAGAATTCATTAAATCAAATGGTAGTTTTCAAAATTCCAACCATTATAATCTATAAAAATACCGTCGATGAACGCATCATCGACGGTATTTTCTCTAAGAAACTCATCACTTTTACCTATTGGTAGACAGGCATTACTCCTAAAAACCTACTGTATATCAATCAAAAAAGGCATTCTAGCTTGCGGCCCTTTCATTTCAGACATTTCTTTAAAGTGGTTATAATAAGGATAGATTTCTCCCATTTCTTCTTTTAAAATAGCTTCTTTGGTTTGCGCTTGTGCATTCATAGGATTCATTAATTTCTCCATAAACTGTTGGAATGGGTCTTTCACTTTTGGATATTCAGTAACTCTGTAAGTCTCTAAACCTGCCAATTCTTTAGCTTCTGCAATAGCAGCATTTAAATCGCCTATTTCATCTACTAAACCTAGTTCTTTCGCCTTAGTACCTGTCCAAACTCTTCCTTGAGCAACTGCGTGAACAGCATCTCTTGTCATTTCTCGACCATCTGCCACCCGCTTTAAGAATACTTCATAAGTATATTCAGTTGTTTGCTGAAAGATAGCCGCCTCTTTTGGAGCGTGGTCGTGGAAAAAATTAAAACTAGACGCATATTTACCTAAATTCAATGTATCTAAACTAATTCCAATTTTATCATTTAGCAATTCACTTGCATTAGGCACCATTGCAAATACACCTATGGACCCTGTAATAGTACTTGGTTCAGCAAAGATTTTATCTGCCATACAAGCAATATAATATCCTCCAGAAGCAGCATAATCTCCCATAGAAACAACTACAGGTTTACCTTCTTCCATGGCTAAACTTAATTCTCTCCAAATACTTTCGGAAGTCAAAGCACTACCACCTGGAGAGTTGACTCGCAACACAATCGCTTTGATTTTATCATCCTTTCTAATTTTTCGAATCATAGGACCATAATCGTCATCCGCTACAGAGCCAGGCGCATCTTCACCCATGACAATCGTTCCTTCTGCATAAATGACTGCAATTTTATCCTTTACACTAAAATCAGTTTTAATCCCTGCAGTAGCAGCGTAATCTTGAATATTAATTTTAGGCACATTATCTTCTGCTTCAAGGCCAATTCTTTCTCTCAGGACATCTAAAACTTCATCCTTATACCCTACTCTATCTATCAACTTGTGGGTCACCGCATCATCCGCTACTCGAACAAGCCATTCATTGGCAATACGTCTGACTTCTTTCGGGTCAATATCTCTAGATTCCCCAATATCATTTAAGAAAGACTGATAGAGTGGTTCTAAGTATTCCCGCGTTTGGCGTCGACTTTGCTCACTCATTTCCGTTAACCGATAAGGTTCTGTCGCACTTTTAAACTGGCCTGCGTAGTATACTTCCATTTTGACGCCTAATTTATCCAATGCATTTTTGAAAAATGGAATTTGTGCACCAAAGCCGCGAAAATCAATACCACCGACAGGGTGAACAGAAATGTCATCCGCTACCGATGCCAAATAATAAGCATTCTGTGTATAGAACTTCGAATAAGCAACAATGAATTTGCCACTTTCTTTAAAATCCAAAAGTGCATCTCGCAAAGTAGAACGAGTTACCATACCACCTGGGACACCATTTAAGTCTAAATAAATACCTTTTATATCATCATCTGTTTTGGCATATTCAATCGCATCTACCATGTCAAAAAGTCCCACAACATCTTTGGCTTCAAAAGTGAAACCATCTTGAGCGACATTATTGGTTTTTTCAGGTAATACCATATTGAAATTCAGTTCTAAAACAGAATTCGGTTTTACACTAACGGCCTCCTTACTACCTAAACTCGCAGCAGCCCCACCAGCAAAAGCAATCAATAAGAAACCAAGGACCAGCATAGATAATAAAACGCCCAAACAAGAGGCAAAAACAAATTTAAAGAATTGTTGCATTGACTATTTTTTTCTAATTTTTATGTTATTATTCTTTGCTAAAAATAGAGTTAAAATACCCTATTTTTAAAATATAGAACAGTCTGAAATTATTAAAGAAACAAAAGTAAAAGTATTTTGTTAATCATTTGCCTAGCAAAAAAGTATAATTTTAGCTCAAAAGTACCTTAAATCAGACTTATTCTTCATTTTTTTCGATAAACCTTGACTGTAATCAGAAGTTTAGATAAATTTGAATATCAATCTCCCCTCATTTTTTTTCGTTTACCATCGTTTGTGACATCCTGATTTTTGATTAACTCAATTTAAATTAGCTAAACACTAGGCTTAATTGTCTAAGCTAAATTACATTTCATCAATTACAGCGTTACGTAGTATCCTACCTAAAGAACTTACAAATAATAAGTTCTCAAACATTAATAGTATTTATTATATTATAAATTTTAGAATAAGATTCGTATAATTGATTCTTATTTCTGAACAACCCTCTTTTAAGTATAACTTATAAAAGTTATTGCTTATTGAAACCGATTAGTTAGGTCCCCCATGACGTTCCATTCCATCATAATTAATAACCGTCAACCTGACTTTAGAAGTCAAGTAGGATAAATGCAATTTGCTTTTTCAAAATCCTACTATTGATTTCAAAGATAGAAACAAATAACTATGCCAAACAATTTTCCCAAGTATTGGAAAATCCCCTTTGCCATTCTTCTCGCTTTTACACTAAAGGCTACCTCACTCTATGCCCAAATAGAAGTAGAACCTGCAGTAACCTATCCTTTTACGCCTATAAATTTAATAGAAAATGTCTTTCTAGGTGATGGAATAAAAGTAACAAAAATTCAATTTGAAGGAAAGCCAGAGGCATTAGGTTATTTTTCACATGGGATGGACGATATCGGCTTCCAAGAGGGCCTAATATTGACAACAGGTGAAGCATTTCAAGCAGATAGAGCTAATGAAAACGAAAAGTCTGGTGCAGAAAATCAAAGTACTGCGACAAGTCCAGAATTAGAGGCTTTGTCTTCTTTTCCTGTTCATGATGTTTTAGAATATACGATTACCTTTATACCCACCACGGACTCCGTAGAATTTAAATATCGATTTGCCTCTGAAGAATATCCAGAATTTAGTATTGATTGCTTCCATGATATTTTTGGCTTTTTCATTAGTGGACCTGGCATTCCTGCAGGTGGTCAAAATATGGCGATTGTTCCCGGCACAAATTTACCTGTTTCTGTAAGTACGATTCACCCAATTGATACAGATGAAACGAATGGAGCAGGCTGTCCATCTCAACCAGAAAATGTTGCTAAAAATGAACATTTATACATTGACAATACAGGAAGTGAACATTTAGAATATGATGGATTTACCCAAACCCTTTTAGCCAAAGCAAAAGTAATTCCGTGTCAAGAATACACTTTAAAATTAGTCATTGCTGATGTAGAAGACCCATTATATGATTCAGCCGTTTTCTTAGAATCCAGAAGTTTTAGTTCCAGTAATTTCGAAACAGATTTAACAGGAATTGGATTAGATGGAAGTATTGTGGAAGGCTGTTCAAGTGCTGATTTAGTATTTAGCATTCCTACTCCAAGAACAGAAGATTATGAAATAAACTTTGTAAAAATTGGGACGGCAACAGTCGGAGAAGATTTCGAGGACTTTCCAAATTCTGTAGTTATTCCAGCAGGAGAAGTAAGTGCTTCTTTTTCCATTGAAGCCATAGCTGATGCAACTGTAGAAGCCAATGATTCTATAGGTATAGAAATTCAGATTGCGCCTTGTTTATCTGATACGATTTGGATTCCTATCAAGGATGCCCAATTAGAATTACCTGATTTAGGAAACGATTTGCGTATTTGTGCAGGAGACACTGCCCAATTATCTGGTTCGCTTGGGAATCCAACGGATAGTATCATTACATTTGAAAAAACAGGTATTAACGAAACTATTAAGGAAGTACAAGAAGACCGTTCTAACCCTATTAATGATGAGCCATCTTTATTTACAATAGAAGTAAAAAACGTAGTACCAGCAGAAGTAGTTCCTGACTTGATTAACTCCGTATGTATCAGTATAGCACACACACAAGTCGGGCAGTTGGACGTCTATTTACAATCTCCAAGTGGTCGATTCATTGAATTAACTTCAGATAACGGTGATTTGGAAAACAACTATATGAATACCTGTTTTACCCCAAATGCAAGCACCTCCATTGTAAATGGTATGGCACCCTATACAGGCAACTTCACACCAGAAGGAAATTTAGCAGCTTTTTATGGAGATAAGGTCAATGGTACTTGGACATTAATCGTCCGAGATGATGATGGCATCGGTGGCACTTCTAGTGCAAAAGGAACTATGTTAAGCTGGTCTATTAATTTTAATGATGATTATAGAGTGAATTACGAATGGGAACAAGCAGATAGTATGTCTTGTGTAGATTGCCCAGACCCTAGGGTCTTTCCATCCGAAACGACAAAATATACGATTAAGGCTACCGATAGCTATGGCTGTTCTGCAAGTGATGACATCACCGTTAATGTACAACAACCACTATTAGCACCAGTCACTAGTTGTGCTACGGTTACGGATAATTCTGTCACCATTGGTTGGGAACCAGTCGTAGGCGCCTTGGACTACTCCATAAGTGTGGATAAAAAAGCTTGGGAAGTACCAAATTTTGGTCAATTCCAACATCGAATCACAGGATTAGCAGAAGGTCAAGAAGTAGAAGTAGAAGTCCGTGCTAATTCAAGTGGAATTTGTTCAGAAACAACCAAAATGGTAAGCTGTAGAACTTCAACTTGTGCTGCGCCATTACCTCAGTTAGACAGTCTTAAAGACGTTAGCTGTAATGGTGGCGCCGACGGACAAATTGCTGTATCCACACCAGTTGATGCTTTTTTCGTTTTAGGAAATGATACCAGTGCATTAGGACAAAATGCGGTATTCCAAGCTTTACCAAGCGGTACTTATAAAGTTTATGTTTATGAATCCTCAAAAACTTGTAGTGATACTATAAAAATGACGATTGAGGAACCAACTGCTGTCAGTTTAGAAATCATAGAAAGTCAGCCGCTTTCTTGTTATGGAGTAAATGATGGGCTTATTTCAGTAAATAGTAGCGGTGGAGCAGGTCCATATACTTACAGTTGGGCTAGTTTGGACGACCCCACATTTTCAGCTTCTGATTTAACGAGCATTGATACTTTAGCAAAAGGAGAATATGACATAATTGTCAGAGACACCAATAATTGCGCAGACCAAAAATTTGTAACAATTACGGAACCAGAATCAATGATTCTTGATTCTATTAGTACGAATGAATCTTGTTTTAATAGCGGAGACGGAAGTATTTCAATAAGTGCAAATCCAAATTACAACAACCTTAATTTTAGCTGGGATAACGGAGCAAGAACAGCAGCTATTGGCAATCTAGCAGGGGGAAATTACAACATTGTTGTTACCAACGATGCAGGCTGTCAGGAAGCTAGAACTTTTTTAATCACAACACCTCCTGCCATTACGTTGATAGAAGATGGGGCAACACCTGAAAGTTGTACAGATAAAGGCGATGGTATTATTGCTGTTTTAGCAGGAGGAGGAATCGGAGATTTTAGCTATCAATGGGATGATGCACAAAATCAAACTACCGCTACTGCCACTAATCTTACGGCAAAAAATTATACGGTAATAGCAAAAGACGAAACAGGTTGTACAGAAAGATTGACCGTCACAGTAGATGCCTTAACAGATATTTCTATTGATACTACTTTACAAGGAGTAAGCTGTTTCGGAAAAACAGACGGACAAGTCGAGTTAACGGTAGCAGGTGGTACGCCAGATTATAGTATCCAATGGAGTGATGGAAGTGGAGCAAATTTAACCGAACGAGCAAATTTAGCAGCAGGAAACTATCGGGTAATCGTCTCAGACATCAATGAATGTTTGACCAGTTTAGATTTCACGGTAGCTGATAAGGCGCCTATAAAACTAACCACTACTCAAGATTTGGCAAGTTGTAATGGAGCGGATGGAAGTATTTCAGTTAGCATTATAGATGGCATTGGCAATTATACTTTTCAATGGACAGATGATAATGCGCGAACTACCGCTAAGGCCGAGAATTTAGGCAAAGGCGAATATACAGTCACCGTCTTTGATGAAACTGGGTGTTCAGCTACTGAAACCATTTCACTTGAGGAAAAAGCAGGTATCCAATTAGTAGGCACTTCAACTCCAATCCTCTGTGCCGCAGAAACGAATGGGACCGCAAGTGTAATAGCAACAGGAGGAACTGGAAATTATGAGTATTTATGGAATGATATACAAGCTACAAAACAATCAACCGCCCAAAATTTAGTGGCAGGAGAATATGAAGTTTTAGTAATAGACGACCTCGGATGTGAGGCCTCGCGAAAAGTTGTTGTAACAGATAACTCTATAGCAGTAAATCTAAGTTTAGAAAAAACAGACATTAGTTGTTTTGGCAAATTAGATGGACAAATTAATAGCAATATTGCAGACAATCTTACCAATCTTAGGTATCAATGGTCAAGTGGTCAAACTAGTCCAAATCTTAGCAACATTGCGGCAGCTGACTATGAATTAACCATTACAGATGCAAATAATTGTGAACATACCGCAGCAATTGCTATTTTAGAACCAGAAGAGTTATTTGTAGAAACTATGTTGGACCCTATAAGTTGTCCAGGAGATAATGATGGTGTTTTCAGAATACTTCCAATGGGCGGCACTGCTCCTTATTCCTTTAGTGTAGATGGCAACCGGTATTCTCCCTCAAGTGAATTCAGCAATTTACGGCCAGGTAGTTATGAGCCAGCTATCAGGGATGCAAATAACTGTGTTGTTCCTATTGCTCCTTTTGAATTAGAAGAAGCTTTGCCATTGAGTGTCGCTTTAAAAAACCTGAAATTAAAGGAGAACGAGCCTGCAGAAATAAGTCCAGTTGTTAAAAATGGAAAAGGCGAAATAACTTACATTTGGACAGGAAATGATTTGACCGATTTAAGTTGTGTAGATTGTCCTAGTCCAACCATTACGCCAACCAACCCACAATTGTATAACCTTCAAGTAATTGATGAAGTGGGCTGTGAGGCAGATGTGAGATTTAGAGTTTTAGTAGAAAAGAATAGAAAAATATATGTACCAACAGGTTTTTCTCCCAATTTTGACGGAATAAATGACCGACTAACGGTACATGGAGTAGAAGGTACAGAAATCTTATCCTTCAAAGTATTTGACCGTTGGGGAGAACTCGTTTTCAGTGGAGAGCCATTTACCGTGAATGATGAATCAGCAGGCTGGGATGGTAATTTTAGAGGAAAGCCGATGACCACCAGCGTTTTTGCTTGGATTGTAGAAGCCCGTTTTTCAGATGGAACCGTGAAGATGGAAAAAGGAAATTCGACTTTAATACGATAAAATAGTGGTTAGTAGTGATTAACTGAACTGGCATATTATCTTAGGGCACGAAAGACGTTTACTAAACTTTGAAAGTTTAGTAAATGTAAGCTTGAGCAACCAATTTCCTAAGAGTATGTCTAAATAAAAGTGTCCTCAAGTTGTAATGTCAGTTCAATTAACAACTAACCATTAACAACTATCTACCCACCAAAAGGACGGATATTGCCTTTATTGACAATTCCATTCTCCAATAAATAGTTGCGCCAAGCAGTTACACGTTTATAACTATTGAAGGTATAAAAGGTCTGATTTTCATTCAACTTCGGGTGGAAGTCGAGGGTAGTTTTAAAATGCAGTTCCAGTATTTTAACCAAGCCATAGGTGTAAAAATCTCGATATTTTCCACCTTCACCCAAAAAAGGAACGACTAAATCATAGCTTAAGAGTTCATAAATTTTCTCAAAATCCAATTCTCCAGACGATTTGACAATAGGTAAACCGAATTCAACTAGAGTTTGCTCATAAAATTCGTACTCATTATTATTGCTAAGTCTATTGATAATCCTATTGGCATCTTTTTCAGTAGGTACTTTAAAAATAGGTAAGCCAAAATCTCTATTCAAAAAAAGAAATAAATTTTTATCCGCAATCTCTACCTCCTTTAAAACTGAAAAAGCGACCAATATTTCAGGAAATTCAATCTTGGATAAAGTCGCATCCAAATAATCATATCGAATAGCTTCATTCAGAGAATCTTTAGAAATAGTAATTAATTTTTCTTTAAAGCTCAAAAAAGCATTTTCCAAATGGACGATATTAAGCTGTGTCGTTTGTTCTTCGTATTCAGTTAAAAAAGTACTTTTTGAAAGGTATTGATAAAAAATCAACTTAATCGCATTACACTTTTCAGAAGAAATAGCCCCACTGGTCACATGGTCTAGAAACCAAGCCTGTCGAAAAAGAGAATTATATAAAGCACTTTTAGCCGCTACATCCGCTTTAGCTGATTTTCTGTGAATAAAAGCTAGTAGTTTATCAGGGGCTATTTTCGAAAATATCTTTGGCAAATTGGCCAACTCTTTGGCAGTAAATTCAATATCTTCAAAATACTTCAACTCCTTTTCCTCTGACAATAAAGGATTAATTTCTAATCTATAAATCGTCCTATTTTTCTTTACTTTGTGTATATTTTCTAAACATAAAGCTCTGTAAGTAGGGAGATAATAGGGTGATTTTGTTATTTTATTAATATCGCTAATCGTCAAGACCTCGGCAGTCCTCAATTGAGACAATTGTTGTTGAAAGAGAAATTGGCTCCACTCTCCATATTTATCAGGCATAGTCTGCCACAATTTCCACCACCTGTTGATAGATTCTTTTTGCTTTAAATCAAAAGAAAACTGATATACTTTTTCTAAAAACTTAATTAATGCACCGCCCGCATATTTATTAGCACTCCACTGTTTTTGAGGAATTTCGAACAACTGAGGAATCATATCAATAGAAGCATATAATCCTAAATAAGTCCCGATGTTCCTTGTCGCTTTTTTATCTTCTTGTAAAAATAATTCTTGCACTATTCCTGGTAAATCTTCGGAAGTATATGGGGGTAAGCTTTCTAAAGTTGCACGGTCTATTTCCTTTGGAGCAGCCAAAAATTTTGCTATTTGAGTCGCTGAAGAGGGTTCTTTTTCTCGTTCTAGAAAATACAATACACTTTTTCTAATATTAGGATTAGTTTCTAAAGTATTCAAGCTGTGTAATAACTCTAAGGTTTGGTTTTCTTGAATATCTAATTTACTTGCATATTTTTTACTGTTGCCAAAACCACCAAAATCTTGAAATAACTGTACTTTAAGTAAAAATAAACGAAACTGCCTTTCATCCTCAAGAATTTTTTCCCAATGCTTAGAGTATAAATAATCTAAAATACGACCGAAAGAGTAATTTGCCTCCAAATTACGAGCGTAGAGAGCCGCAAAATATTCTACCGCCGTCAAATCATCTATACTCAAGCTATTAATTAAATTGTTTTCAATACCAATTCGTTGATAAGCCTCTAAGTTTCCAAGTAGTATAACCAAGCTATTTTGCAAATCAACACTAGGTAAATAGGTAATATCGTTTTGTTGGCAAAAATTTCTTAATAAGGAAATTTGCTCTAATATTTTATATTTAAGTGGAGGTAGCGACGAATTATAATTACGAAGTAAAGGCTTAAATTTCTTGATTAATTGTTGAATTTCATTGGGTTTACCTTTACTCAAAGCCACAAATGACTTAAAAGCTACGGTATCATTAGTAGAATTTAATCGACGAAAATAACGGTCATAATCCGCCAATTCGTTAGAGAATAATTGTTGGTTGACAAAGCGTTTTTCGAATGCATCCCATTCAAAATCCTTATAATGGGTAGACCAATAATGAATCAGGGACTCTTGCCCCTCTGTACTGACAGGGGCATTGGTCCAGGATTCGCCAGAAGTCACCTTTACCGTTACATCGATATTTTGAAAAATATAAGCTAGTAATTCTGGATTATTTTCCCCTGTCGCTTTCCAATGACTAAAATTTAATCCCGCAATATAGAAAAGAGCTTTGGGTTGAGTAGTCGTCAATAAGTCAGTGATAGCAGTTCGCTTAATCCAAAATAAAGAATCCGAAGCGGTAGCAGCAAGCCAGCCAAAATAATCCACTTTTTCTTCAAAAAATAAAGCATCGGTCAAATTAACCCTTTGATAGCCATAGGCCTTGATGAGGTCCAAATCACCATCAAATTGCTTTTGAAGTTTTTTATAAGCTTTAACCAATTGCTTATTGGAAGCTACTGCAAAAAAATTATTAGTCACTAAGGCAAGCTGTTTTTGGCAATAAGCAAGCGGAAGTTTATCTTTTTCCGTAAGTAATAATAATTTATCAAAAGCAATAGCGTCTGGTAAAAAAGAAATTATTTTAGAAAAAATAACCACTTTATCCTTCTTTTTGAAAGTAAGCAAACGTTTATTGTCTAATAAATCTACTAAAATCGAAACAACGGTAGGGTTTTTATAAACACCAATTCGGTCAATTGCTTCGGTTAAAGCGGAATAATCTTTTTGTTGGAGATAAGTCTCAATTTTTTGTTTAGACTTTCGAATTAAAAACGGGTCAATTTGGCCACCCTTTTTAGGAGCAATTGCATACTCACCTAATCTATCTTCAATCGGCGTCAAATAAAAAGCGTTTAGCAATTCAGAAAAACGAAAAGCTGCCGATTTTTCATAAAACAATGGCGTCAATTTTTCACGTTCTGTATGTTCTTCCCAATCCCATTCTTCCTTTGTAAGTAAAGTATATTTTTGGAGCAGATGGGCAACCTCCTGATTATCAGGATATTTATCGTATAACTTTATTAAATCTCTTAAAGCAATTAAATCTCCTTGAGCTAGATTTTCATCTAAAATTATTAATAGTTTTTCACTAGGTTTGGAAGGTTCATTGGTAGATTGAGCAGTTATTAACATAGGTAACCATAGCCCAAATAGGACCATAGCCCATCTTAAAAGATAAGTAGTTTGACAAAATGAAAACTTGAATACTATGTTAAATAGTTGCTTCAATAGTGTAACTCTAAACCATATGAAAATGAAAAAAAAGCTAGAAAGGAAATAGGATGTAGCGTTTTGAACGCTATAAAAATCAGCCTTGTTTCTCTCTAAGGAATGAAAATTAAATAAGTTAGATTAGGATGCGGAGTTATTTTGATTTCTAAAGAGGCATGAAGAAGTGTAAACTTCTGAACCGCAACGCGGACGGGATGCCTATACATATCGCTATGACGTCCAATAACTATTGGAATTTTAACGAATTTAGAGATAAAAAGAACAAGTAGCTTCGGCTCAAGTTATTTATTTTTCATTCCTTTAAACTATTAATTCAATAATCGGGCTAAAGAGTTTGAAAAAACTGTTAAAAATTAATAATAATAATAATCTTTATATTATTTTTGTCAAAATAAGTTTTTACCTCCAATAAGACCTCCTTTTTTGAAACCACTACCTATCGATTAAAGTATTTAAAGTATATTCCTTCTTACTATCCAATAAATAGCAAATAATTGACTAAAAGCCATTATTTGTCAGATAATAGAAAAGACTAATAACAAATACATTTATTTTGTCCCTAAAATAAGGAACAACGTAAAATGAATTTTCATTTTAGTTTATCATTTTTTGGACTATTTAGGTATGCTGACAAAAAGCAGTTTATTTGCTTTCTCAATCGATACCTCCCAGTTTAAAGAATTCCTGCCTGCTGGCGGACAAACTTAAAATTTGATGATTTACTTTATCAATGTTCCAAAGACAATTTTGTAAACTAGAAAAAAAGGCTTGATAATTGAATAAAATTCATATATCTGCGTTTTGGTCTGGTCACGGAATTTTTATCAACAAATTATAATCCTTCGAATGCGATATCTGGTATGCCTACTATTGTTATTCTTTTGCTTGCTTTCAACTACTTTCTCCCAAAATAGTGAGGACTGTGTGGATGCTCGTCCGCTTACACTTACCCCAATTCTTCTTTCAGATATAAATGATATTACCATTGATTCAGTTATTGGAGCAGGTACAGAGACCGCAGAGTGGTTTATGGATAATGAAATGGATTGTGGTTCACAAAGGCTTTTTGTAGCAAATCCTGAAGACAAATCATTTTGGTTCGTTTTTTCGGCAGAAACAAGTGGAAGTTTAGAATTATTAATTACTCCAGAAGCACCAGGTACTACATATGATTTTGCCCTTTGGCGAGGAGGTTGTCCAAATGATGCCACTTGTGGAGAATTATTCTATTGTAATTGGGGAGGAAATGTGGAATGTGGGATATTTAAGCCAACGGGTGCAAGTACGGACCCTATTAATAGCTTTAATTACGACCCAGCTGCAGACAACAATCCTTTTGTTTATAATGAATCAATTCCGCTAGTCGCAGGAGAAAATTATTATTTATTAGTCCAAAATACAGATGAAGGAAGCAATTTAATTTGTCCAGCAAATAGTGACAGTCTAGGCTTCACCATCCAATTTGACGGTACAGCTACTGTTGGTCCTGAAATATTACATCAAGACCCAACTCCAATATTACCAATCCCTGTAACAGATACCCTTTTCCAATGTGAAGGAGACATTCAAACTTTTGC
>CALJVJ010000298.1 GCA_937974625.1 uncultured Saprospiraceae bacterium | reverse complement strand
GAATATTTTTCTGAATAGTATTTGCGCTGTAATATTTCCCAAAACCGTTGCAGGTTGGGCGGTAAAGGCTTACCGAAATGAGCGGAATAGGCTTTGTTTATATGTTTGGTTTCTCTAGTCATACTGCTATTTACGAAGGAATATTCAAAAGGGTAATTATTTTAGATAGAAACAAGGAGAAATTCGATTTGGAAAAGGTTATTAAAAGTTATTGGAGGTTATTAGAAGTTATTATGGGTGTAAAAAAAGTTAGTGCTTCTTTCAGAGCGTATTCGTAAAAATCTGTGAATTAGCAAATCATTATTGTATTACCTCAAATAACACGAAGTAATAACTGTTAATCTAATTGTTTGCTACTTGGTCAAGCGGCACCTTCTTCTCCTTATATTTTTCCACCAAATCTTTAAATCTTTTTTTATTTAAAAAGCGTTTATAAGGCTTATCCTTAAGAATTATTTTTGGAGAGAAGCCTTTCTTAAATGCGTTTTCAATAGCCTCATAAAATGCTTCGTCTTTTCCTAACATGCTATTGGCTTCTGCCAAAGTAGTATAAGGTAAGCTGAAATTTGGGTTAACTGCTATAGATTCCTTTGCTAACCCTAACATCTGTTGATAGTCTTTCATATAGAAAGCAACCATTCCCAAAGTATTCAGACCAGTTTGTTTGTGATAGGCTACATCGCCCATTGCATCTTCGGGAATAGACCTAAGTCTTGGTAAATAAGTTAATGCTTCTGCATATTTCTTACTATTACTTAGACTATTAATTTTAGACCTAACTCCCATGGAGTTATTTGGGTCAATTTCTAAAACTTTATCAATATATTCTATCATCTTATCTTCTTGATTCATAGCATCATACGCAGCAGCCAAAGCTATATATTTTTCAATACCATCAGGTGTTACTTCTGCTGCTTTTTGATATAAAAAAGCAGCTCCAGCAGTATCTTTGAGCGTCCACATTAAATAGTCTGCCTTATTAGCATACCCCCAAATTCTGTCAGGCATTGCTTCAATACTTTTATCATAAGCTTCAATGGCTTTCTCATTATCCTCCAATCGTCCGTAACATATGGCTAAGCCATTCCATCCGCCGAAATTTTTAGGGTCATTTTTGATTAATTTTTCAAAATATAAAGTAGCTTCTCCGAATTCTTTTTTCTGAACATAGGCCCAAGCTAGGCCATTCATGGGATTATCAAAATCAGGATTAATATCCATCGCCTTTTTCCATTTTCCAATAGCCTCTTCTATCCTACCCTGCCTACTCAACAAGTTACCCCAAGCTAAATAAGCCCATTCTGTATCCTGTCCTTTTTCGAGCAGTGAATTAATTATTTGAAGTGCTTTCTGATAATCTTTCTTTCGATAGTGATAAATCGCTAAACGGTAAGGGTCTGTGTTCTTCAAAATAGTCTTAGCAGCTTCCTCCAATAAAAAATCTATCGCCTCATCTGCATCTGATTCGTACTCTATGACATGATTTTCCGTTTTAAACCCACTCATTCGAACAGTCAATTCCATTTTGTTGTTCAAGTCCGTTAATTCACCTGTAATGATTTTATTTTTTCTACCCAATAGGCTTTTCAAGTGAAAAGTCACCGTATTTAAAGACAACCCAAATCCCATTACACCCACCTCTAAATCAGGTTCTAAGTCCGCTTCAAAATCAAATTCATCTTCTTTGGAACTCGAGATATAACTTTTTAGAGAGATGACTCTATCTTGTACTTTTCTAGACAAAACGATGCCATTGTACCCTTTATCTTCAAAATCTCCAGGTACTTGAAAAGCTTGAATCAGGTAAGCATCATTGCTTAATCCTTTGTAAAGCATCACGAATACAGCTACTACTAAGGCACCGATAAAAAGGCGACCTAATATGGTAAATATAGAAGATATCCAATCTTCTACGCCCGTACGAATTTTATTGGCTTTGCTTTGATTCATTAATGCTATACTTTGAGTACATGAAATATGATGGTATTTACATAAAAATGTGTAATACTTCGATTTTCAGTCTAGGAACACGTTTATAAAGGCGGGAGGCCGTTTGTTTACCCGTAGGGAATTAAACAAACTAGTCCCGATAGCTATCGGGATTTGGTTCTTTTTTTTCAATTGAAAAAAGAACAAATCCCTAATATTTCTATACAATTTACTTCAATCGTACATTATTAACACCGCTTCAATATGCCTGCTACAAGGTAATAAAAAATATTTTCAACTGACTATTTTTTTTCACAAACAGGCTTTAAATTTCTACAAAAGGAAATATACTTCAAATTTATTCATCCAATTTTCTTCTTGAATTATCGAAAAAAGTAACAATACTTCTAACAAATCGAATATATTGTGAATACGATAAACTTAAAACCACTTAACATGACAACGAATCCAAAAACGACCAAGAAAACAGCGTCCATCGCCGACCAATTCACTTTCCAAAAAGAGCCGAGTCATTTCGAGCAAGATACGCACATTCATGTGCAAGGATTAGAGATTAGCAAAGTCCACGTTTTGGCAGGAGGCACCCCTGAAAAAGATATAATTGTAGTAGAATACAAGGAAAGTCCCAATCTTAGTTTTTATGATGCCGAAGGGAAATTGGTAGATATTGACCACTACTTACCCGATGAGTATAAGGCAGCAGACCTGTCTGGAGCAGATGCAATAATCAGCAATCTACGAGGTTTGAATACCAACAAAGCAAAAAATAGTGGAGATTTCAAAGAATTGTTAGAAGCGACCATGATTGCAGGACAAAATAACTTAGCAAGTGGTTTAAAAGCAAAGTTTGGGTTTGAAACTTCAGCAGAAATACTCAAAAGTTTTTATGTTCAATTTAATATCAATGCAAATAATGATATACAAAAACAGATAGGCAGGCAATTTCGCAATTTCTATCATTTTTTAGAAAGCTATATCCTTTTACAACAAAGATTACAAGGAGGCTATATCCATATTACCCCCAATGACAATTTAATCATCACGCCTTTAAATAAACGAAGTGGCATAGCGGTAATCATGGAAACCAAAGATGCCGAAAATCTACTCTTACCGCCAAACAAATGGACCATTACACGGACTCATGATGTAGCCACTTTTGAGCAAGCATTGGTTTTCCGTTCAGAAGATATAAAATCATTTTTTGATACAGCAGGTAATACAGAAACTAGAACAACAGACCGGTATAAATTATACCATACACATGGCGAAATTGCCATCGACAGTTTATTAGACAACACGGATAACTTATTGAATGTCCCCTTGATAAACAATTGCTTCCAAGTACTTCATTCTGATAGCAATATCATAGTGTCTCTAAGCAACGAGCAAGAAATGACCATCATTAACACCCATCGGTCTATTGTACCACATAAATGGCCTAAGAAGCTCGTCTTACCAGAAGAAATGCAGTGGATGCGCGTAGATGAAAATTTGAGTACCGCTTTTTTACAAAATTTAAGTGGAGAGGTCATTGTCTTTGATATAACGGGTGCTCATCCAAAAGAAATAGCTCGATTTGGTGCCTATGCACCAGGCTATGATTTAGACCAAGCAGGTAATTTATTAGTCAAAGAATTAAATGAAAATAAGTTAGTCAAAGTAGATACCAATATCATTGAATTAGAAATACCTTATGAGCAACAAAACCTGGCGAGTGTTTTAGGCAATCTATCTCATTTATTTAAAGGACAGAGTCTATTCACGCAAAAGCAATTTGCCAAAATAGTTACAGAAGAAAAAACAAAACGGGCAAAAAAACGCCTTTTACCCAAGGCATTCGAAGGCGCAAAATATGATTTTGAAACGAACATAGAACATAAATTAGTTGAAGCAGACAATGATTATGAGGCCTTATTAAAAATACAAAATCAGATTGCCATTGCTCGACAAAATATTGCAGAAGAATTAAACACTGCCGCTGAAAAAGAAGGGGTCTTTTTAGTAGGGCAACGCTTGCAATCTACCATTAACACCATCATCGGGCCTGCCGAAAAAAGAGTCAGAGATTTAGTAGAAGAATCACGAGCTGCGATTATTTTACAAGAGACCAAAGCATTTCAGCTACAGATTCAGCGAATGACCGACCCTGATGGGTATCGAGAGATATTAAATACGGTTCGTCAATTCAATGAGGAATTAATGGGGATGTTGGCAGACAATCGGAATACGGTTTTCAGTGAATTTAAAGTCATTCAAGAAGAATTAGACCATACGTTTTCGGAGCAAATTGCGAAGGATGGCACTGCCTTACAAGCATTCATTACAGGCGAAATCAAACAGATTGAAAAGGCGATAGAAAATACCCACGACCCTCGACAACTGGAAATTCTAATCAGTACCCACCCTGCCGCATTGGAGCTAATGTCTTTATTAAAACAACCATTTATTTTACAAAATATAGCTAAGGAAAGAAGTCTTTCTCCAGCGGGTATACAACAACGGTTGTTCAAAGCGGTGGCAGAAAGAAAATTAGCCCTTCGAATTGAAATAGAGAAAAAAGAAGCAGAAAAGAATGCTGCCAAACAGCAATTAGCGTCGATGGTTAGAGAAAGTATTGACTTTTTTGTCAAAAATCATTCAGGAGGTTTTGCAGATTTAGAATTATCCAATAATGCGACACACAAACAGATTTTACGGGATATTTTAAAGGTCGAACGCACCTTTCAAGACATTCGTTTGGCGATTGACTTAAGACGAAGGTTAGAGCGAAAAATATTAGAAAGAAATCGGGCAGACTTAGAAAAAATGGTCGCCTACGAAGGTAAATACGCCTATATCCAAAATGACCCCGACTTGTATGTGGATATGGATTCAAATATTCGCAATTTTCCGAAATGGGACATGGATATTATTGAGAAAAAAGGGGCTTTGGATACCTATTCCGTCACCTTCATCAGAGATAGTGATTTACAAGTCTATCGTCCATCCACTACGGACAACTTAAAAGCAGGACGAGCATTTGAAATCAAAGAAGTAGAATATGATGCTTTTGCTTCGGACTATGCAAAATATAGTTCAGCCGATTTTTCCTATGAGTTTATCAATGCGGTTTGGAAAATCGCTATCGGGACAAATAAAGCAGCCAATTTTCCACAATTTGAAAAAGATAGCTTGAAGGCGATGTTGCCTGCTACCACGATTGCGCAGAAGGCACTGCGCTGCGCCTTAGAGAAAAAATATCGGGAGCATTTAGAAAGAACTAGAGTTCGGAATGTACCTAAAATTTCTCCAGAGTTTATAGATGAGACGCCCTACTTTCAGCATAAAATGCAAGAGTTTATCATCAAATCTAAATTGCAATTGGTGAATGGTGCGGGCTTAATTTTATTATCGGGTCCACCGAGTACGGGTAAATCTGCCTTTCTAAAATTCATTGCTTCGACGATGAATCGAGAATATTTTGAGCATGCTGCAGATAAGTGGCAAACCAAAAATAGTTTGGTGACTGCCATTAAATTTGGGGAGTTTGGTCCTTATCAAACACCTGCGGGTTTTACTAAGGCGATTACAACTCCGTATAGTTTGGTCAATATTGAGGAAGTCAAAGAATGGCCAGAAGCTTTACGAAAATCCTTAAATCCATTCTTTGCAGGGAGCAATATTTTTGAAGCACCCGATGGTACGCGCTACCAAATTGGGGATAATATTTTGATGTGTGCTGCCGCCAACTTAGGGTCCATGTATCGACAGGATGACGAACCTTTTACTGCTGACTTTTGGTCAAGAGTAGAAGTAGTAGAATATGATTATGCCCCAGAAAAAGTAACAAGAAACTATTTGGATAACATCCATAAACCTGCCAAAGATAGGCTATTAACCATGCAAGATTTGATTCGCCAGTACTTCGCTTACAACCAAGCACCTGATGATATCAGCAAACGAGCGGCTTATTTTGCACAGCAGTTTTTAGAGTTTTC
>CALJVJ010000297.1 GCA_937974625.1 uncultured Saprospiraceae bacterium | reverse complement strand
TCTATCCAAAAATTAAAGCCACCTTCTGGCATTCTAAAATAGACATCTTTAGGAAAATATTGCAAAATACATTGGCTGTAAACTAATGCTTGCGTATGTAAAGCCGTTCGCAATTTTCGCAAATGAAAATCATAGCGCCCTTTTTGAAAAAAACTTAATAAAGCCGATTGTGGTAAAGAACTTGTAGAAATAGATAAAATACGTTTCTGATGGGCAAACTGTTCTAGAAAACGACCGGGTTGACAATAACCAATTCGATAACCAGGAGCGATAGTTTTAGACAGAGAGGAACAGTATAAAACCCAACCTTCTTTATCATAAAACTTACAAGTACTAGGTCTATTTTTTCCAAAATACAGTTCACCATAAATATCATCTTCAATGAGAGGAATTTGTTTTTCCGTTATCAATTCAACCAGTTCTTTTTTCTTTTTATCTGGCAATAAAGTACCTGTTGGATTGTGAAAATTAGGGACAAAAAGTCCTGCTTTAATGGGGTATTTATTTATCGCTTTTTTCAAAAAATCAAGGTCCAAACCATCATCTGTAACGGGAATAGAAACTGCTTTTAAACCTAATCTTTCTACTGCTTGATGAATACTAAAATAAGTTAATTGGTCAATCGCAATCACATCACCTGGTTGAGTCAAAATCATCAAACAAATATTCAATGCTTCCATGCATCCAGCCGTAATTACTAAATCTTCTGCTCTGAAATTTCCTCCCCAGTTTAGTAATTGTTGAGCGATAACCCGACGCAATTCTTCATTACCCTGAGGGTGCGTATATCTGAGCAATAAATTCTTTTCATTACGCAAAGCTTCCCCAACTGCTTTATTGAGTTTTGCGATTGGTAATAATTTTGCAGAGGGTACCGAAGAAGATAACCGAACTATGGTTTCAGAGTTTCTCAACTCTTCTAATTCTAAAATAATTTGACTCGTATCAACCGAAGTAATATTTGGTTGGCTCGTACTTTTTTTTGTAGGCGCGGTTCTTTCTTCATGTCTAAAACGCACATAATAACCAGATTTTGGCCGCGCTTCAATTAATCCTTTTGCTTCTAATTGATAATAAGCTTTGAAAATAGTGGTCGGACTGACGTTCTGTTGCTTACTCAATAAACGAACAGAAGGCAACTTCTCCCCTATGTTCAAAATGCCATCTAAAATACTGTTTTCCAACTGTTTAGCTATTTGGTCATATCGAAAAATCTTATTCGTTGTATCCATTTTAATTTTACTATTTAAACCATTAAGTAGCTGACAAATAGGTGCCACTTTCTAATCTGATATGCTCAAAATATTCAAAACTGAATCTGTTTTCTTCCTACAAACCTAGTTACTTTTGTATTCAGATGAAAGTTTTAATTAAAATTTGTAAAAGATAATTTTATGAAAACGATAGGTTTAATTGGCGGCATGAGTTGGGAATCTTCTAAGTTGTATTATGAATTAATCAATCGAAAAGTAAAAGCGGAATTAGGTGGTTTCCATTCTTGTAAAAGTATTTTATTCACAGTCGATTTTGACGAAATTCATCGCTTACAAGGTGAAGGAGACTGGGCTAAGTTAGATAAAATCATGGCTGACGCTGCTCAAAATTTAGAAAAAGCAGGCGCAGACATTATTCTCATTTGTGCCAATACCATGCACCTTTGTAGTGAAGCAATTACCAAAAGTGTAGCTATTCCATTATTGCACATTGCCGAAGCTACGGGACAAGCGATTGTCGATAAAGGATTGACTAAGGTCGCTTTATTAGGCACTAAATTTACCATGGAAAAGGATTTTTATAAAGACATTTTAACCAACAAATTTGGGATAGAAGTATTAACCCCAAATGCGGAAGAAAGAGATGCGATTCACGAAATAATTTATGGGGAATTGGTTCAAGGAAAATTCACTCCTGAATCTAGAGCCATTTATCAAAACATTATTCACAGATTAGCTAAAGAAGGAGCAGAAGGAGCAATTTTAGGATGTACCGAAATTCCTTTATTGATAGCGCCTGAGGATGTGGAGATTCCTACTTTTAATACAACGAAAATACATGCAGAACGAGCAGTAGCTTGGGCATTGAAAGATGTGGCAATAGGCAGTTTACAATAAAACAGTTTTGCATTAAAACATTTAACTGTGTATCAAATAAAAGGCTATTGGTCGGTGCGAAGCTCCAGCCTCGTTCCTGTATTTAGCTATTACCTTATATTATGGAAATCACCTTATACCAAATAGATGCCTTCACCAAAAAAATATTCGGAGGTAACCCTGCTGCTGTTTGTCCTTTAGACAACTGGATTTCAGCGGACTTAATGCAAAATATTGCCATAGAAAACAACTTAGCAGAGACTGCTTTTTTTGTGCAAAAAGATGGAATCTACGAAATCCGTTGGTTTATGCCTAGTGGCGAAATTAACCTTTGTGGGCATGCTACTTTAGCATCTGCATTTGTCATTTTTAATTATTTGAATCACCCGACTGACGAAATTGTTTTTACTTCTCAAAGCGGAGAATTGAGGGCATCACGGTCAGATAATGACCTGATTACACTTAATTTTCCAGCTTGGGAGAACAAACCCATCGAGATTCCAACGGAAATCTCCACGGCTTTTAATCATCAACCAATAGCAGCCTTTGCCACCAGAGATTTGTTATTAATTTTTGAAACGGAGCAACAGATTTTGGAATTACAACCCAATTTACCGTTACTCAAACACCTCCCTTTTTTAGGCATTAATTGTACAGCAAAAGGTAACGAAGTGGATTTTGTATCTAGAGTATTCGATGCCAACGATGCTATTTCAGAAGACCCTGTGACGGGTTCTGCGCATTGTGGTTTTGTGCCTTATTGGGCGAAACAATTGGGAAAAACTACTTTTCATGCGAAGCAATTATCCGCAAGAGGCGGTGAGTTATTCTGTGAATTAAAAGGCGATAGAGTTTTTATTAGCGGATATGCTGTGGCTTATATGAAAGCGGGAATTAATTTATAAAAGATACTGTTTAGAAATCATCTAAAACTTTTTTGAACTGCTCTGACTGATTATTATCACGAGGAGCAGTTTTTCTAAAGAATTATCGCTTTGAAATTATTATCATTTAAAAATGACGAATACTTCAATTTTGGACGAAACAAGTTAGCAAAGCTATCTAGGAACAAGTTTATTTAGGTGGCGGCTGCCTGTTGGATTCTGCGGAGCAGTTGAATACAACTAGAATTTTTTGTTTCTTTTTTTTTCAATGAAAAAAAGAAAAGAACGTCTAGTTTAAAATGCTTAAAAAAGGAATAATCTATAAATTTTCAAACCAAGAAGTTAATTTTTCTTATTCTATTCTCTCTTAAAACTAACTATAACCTAATGCTACTCAAAACTTTACAATATCTTTTCAAGAGAGATTTAGAAAAATTAAAAGGAGAGATGACAGCCTATCAACAGGAAGAAAACATTTGGAAAGTTGATAAAAACATCACCAATAGTGCAGGGAATCTTTGTCTTCATTTAGTTGGCAATCTGAATACCTACCTAGGCACACATCTTGGAAATACGGGATATATCCGACAACGAGACTTAGAATTCTCTTTAAAAAATATCCCTCGAACTACTTTGGTCAAACAGGTAGAGGATACAATTTCAATGATACACCATACGCTCAATCAATTAACCGAAGCAGATTTGGAAAAAGAATATCCTATCATTGTTTTCAAAAATAAAATGGAAACAGGGCTTTTTCTAACGCATTTGACGACTCATTTGACTTATCACTTAGGGCAAATAAACTATCATCGACGGTTATTGGATAGTACTAGAATTGTGTAA
>CALJVJ010000296.1 GCA_937974625.1 uncultured Saprospiraceae bacterium | reverse complement strand
CTTTCTCAAAAAGTATGAATTTTAACAAGGCATTCTAAATCCCACTAAAGAGTGCCTTGTTAAATTCAAATCCCATTTTAACTACCGAAGTAGGTAGTGAACATATCCTAAAATTATTAGCTAATTCTTTTAATTAGCTTTGCGTTAAATACTTAACACACTACAAAGATACAGGCAAAGCAAGCCTATTTAAAATACAAAAATGGGTTATTGTGAAAAATAAAGCAGAATAAAATGTAAATAAAATTGAAGTTAAATAATTGATTTATAGATATTTAATCTGTTTAACAATTGGTTTTGTTGTGAAAAATAAGTAAATTTTTAATGCTATTTTTTGTCAAAAAAAGATGAAAAAAAAATAAAAATAGCCTTGCTTTGCTATTTTTTGACAGCTAGAAGACCGCAAACTAAAAACTGACTTAAGCTGTTTACATGTTTTATTGCCAAATACCTTATTTCTTAATTATTTCGATACATAAATATGAAATTTATTTACGCTTTAGGCTTACTAAGTATTATTCTTTTTTTTGCTTGCGTCACTTCTAAAAAAGCAATTTCGACTGCCGATACTCCTTTGACAAAAGCTATCAAAAGTCATGGTGGGAAAAAATACGAAGCAGCCTACATTGGATTTACTTTTAGAAAAAAAGCCTACACCTTCAAAAATACTGGTGGCGCCTATGAATATACTAGAACCGAGGAAAAAGACGGACAACAAATTTTTGATGTTCTAAACAATGATGGCTTTAAAAGAAATATAGCTGGAGTAGCTCAAAATCTAAGTGATAAAGATATTTTGAAATATGGGAATAGCTTAAATTCTGTTATTTACTTTGCCCAATTACCTTATAAACTAGACGACCCAGCGGTAACGCAAGTGGCTAAAGGAAAGACCAGCATAAAAGGAAAAGCGTATGAGGTGATTCAAGTTTCTTTTGCCAAAGAGGGAGGAGGGACTGACCACGACGATACCTATTATTACTGGGTCAATCAGTCAACCAACATTATAGATTACTTAGCCTACGATTTTCATGTAAATGGTGGCGGTGTCAGATTTAGAAGTGCCTACAATCCTAGAAAAGTTGGAGGATTACACTTTCAAGATTATGTCAATTATAAAGCACCAGTCAATACACCATTAGCAGACTTGCCAGCGATGTATGAAAAAGGAGCATTGAAGGAATTATCAAAGATAGAGTTGGAGGATATACGAGTATTAAAGTAAACTATTTATCCGTTGGCAATCAATCCGTTGGCTTTTTTATTGATTTCCAACGGATATAATCTATACGCTTAAATTATCACTCTTCCATTAGGCGTATCGATTATCGCCTTCAAAGTAGGAGTTGCTTCTTCTTTAATATGCATTTCAACCTTCAAATCTCTAAAAGCGGTAAGTATAGGAAAAGGTTTTGGATGTGTGAATTCTAGACCTATCAATTTGCAGCCTTCCTGTAAAGATTCGGTAGGATGAACAGAGTCTTTCCAATCTACCATAAAAGGGAGGACTTCCACAGCAGGAGTCGCCAATGGTAATGCCATAGACCAGCGTAGCGTCGAACCGTCCGTCTTTTTACGACTACCTGTAAAAATTTCTCCCATCAAAGGATTGACTCTTTTTAGAATCGCTACATCATTCGCCAAATTAGTCGATTTGATAGCCCACCGAGTAAAGGTAAAGCTATCCACTTCGTCTACACCCATCCACCTTGGAGCGGCAATAGCAGTATTCGTAGCATCAACAGCTAATAATTCCAGATAAGCCCCATTACCGAGATTTAATAAAGCATTTTCTGTGCCTTTGGTTTTATGTTGACCGCCATAGACTACTTCAATGCCGCATTTATCGGTCAGTTGTTGCATGGCAATTTTTAGATTGGGGACGCAGAAAACTAGGTGGTCTATGGTTCGCATTTTAATTTTGTAATGGTCACTAGGTTAAAATCTGAAATCATAAATTTTACATCATACATCATCAATCCATCACATTTAGTTCTAAATGGATTGATGATGTAGGAATGTATGATATTAGGCTATTTCAAAGCCATTTTGACATGCTCTTAAATAACTTAAAGCAAATATAAAGAATTTACTTTTACTGCTTCAAAACCTTCCAACTCGTCACATCTTTTCCATCATGCAACTGTATCAGATATAATCCCACAGGATAATTAGATACATCAAATTGGAATTTTTGCTCCGTAAAGGTATCATTGATTATTTGAAAATCAAGTTGCTGCCCCAACATATTTAAAATTCGCAAAGAAGCATTTTCCAAAGTAGTAGCAGTCGTCAAATCGACAAACAATTGGTCAGCCGCTGGATTTGGATAAATCTTAATATCCTCGACCTTAGCCAACAAATCTTCCGCAGCGGTGGAGCAAACTCCATTTTCATCAAAAGTATAGACACTTTCAAAATAACTACTACAACCAGAAGTACTATTGGTTAATTCTATCCCATATTTGCTTGTTTCTGAAATACACAAGGAAAAGGCAGTATGGTCTAATAAATTGCCTTCTTGAAACCACCGTAAGCTATAAGGGTCTGGTAAAATAGCAGGGTTAAAAATAGCTAATAAGTTACCCTCTTGTTTTAAGACAGGTGCATCAGGAACAGGAATTGGTCCTAAAAACGCTTGAGTAGAGGTATTAATACAGCCTTCTTCACTAATGGTAGAGATATAATAAGCGCCATCTTCGGTGATTTTTATAGTAGGGTCGGTAGCTCCAGCAATTGGTGTAGAATCTCTAAACCATTGTTGCTGATTCGCTAAAGCAGAAGCACTGAGTTCTAAAGAATCTCCTTCACAAAAAATAAAAGTACCATCAAAACTAACAATAGGGGCAAAAGGAATTTCGTAAACCACCACCGAGTCTACCACATTAATCGTATCGACAGGATGGAAGATATTAATAGAGACTTTGAGGTCGCCATCTTCTAGCGTTCCATTGGATAATTGATTAAAATTAATCGTACCACAAATATCATCTCCACCATTCAATCCACTATCTTCGTCAATCACCTCCAATTTATAATTACCACTCAAAATATCTAGACTTAATGGAAAAGTAACTGGCGGGTTAGTATTTTCAATGTTTTCATTTTGAAAGACGATATTATCCTCTTGGTCACTGATTCGAAGTCTTAAATCGGGTTTCCCTAAAAAGTCACTACACTCCGCTTCTAATACTTTTACCTCCGTCAAAATATAGCCAACCGTATCAATAATCGCTTGATAACTAATAGGGTACACTCCAGGCGCAGTATAATTTTGAGGAATAGGATTTTCATCAGCAGAGGTACTACCAAGTCCAAAATTCCAATTATAAGCATAGCCTGCTTTTCCAGCACTTGGATTATTATTTTCAAAGGTGACTGTGGTACTTCCGCAGCCAATATTATTGGTCATCGTAAAGCCACTATTGGTCGTAGTAGGAGGAGCAATAAAGAAATCTCTAGTAAAAGTAGCATCCTGTGATAAAATAGAAATCTGGGCGTTGACCGTAATTTCCAATTTAAAAAGACCATACTCTAAGGGCATTCCACAAACTCTGATACAGCCATTTCGTTCATCGGGTAAATCATATTCCTTTTGATTGGGTTCCCAAGACAAACCCGCAGGCAAGCCATTAATGGATTTAATACTCAATTTATTAATCCCAATGCCAGCGGGAACAGAAGGTACTAGATAAAGAATTTGAGAAGTATTGGTCGGTAACCGATAGGTAACGCTTTCATCATAAGTTGCTCTAAACTGACCATCAGGAAACTCCTGAAGATAAAAAGTATCTTCTTGAAGGGAATCCGGTAACACGATAGCGCATTCCGGACAGCCAGTTTGAGCAGATAACAAGCCGTTCATTAAAATAAAAAATAATAAAAATATCGGTTTTTGGAACGACCCTTTGGAAATCAAAAAACCGCCCGCCTGAGGCATTCGGGCTGGTGTATAAAGTAAAATTTTAAATTTCGAATTTGGGAATTGCATAGTTGATGGATTTAGTCGGTGATAAAGGGTGATAACAAAGAACGCCTGGCTATCTATTGTAGGATAGTTAACCAGGCGTTCATTACTACTAAGCTATAGGTTTTTAATTGCCCAAAAAAAATTAGGGCTATCGTTCATTGCTAATTGTAGACAAAAGGCTAAAAAAGCATTTTATCAATCTTAAAATTTCTAACTGCTAACTGTAATTATCTTCCTCCGACAATCATTTTTTCGGCAATAGCTCCTGTTTCATTACCGATGGCATAAATATACATGCCCGAACCAAGGTTACTAGCATCGTATTCAAAAGCATTATAACCATTGGTTAATTGAATATTTTGATGGTGCAGTAATTTACCTGCAACATCAAAAACTTGAAACTGAAAATCGCCATTTATTTCAGAAGAAACCTCAATCATGGTTCGGTCGATGACAGGATTGGGAATATTAGCAAGCACTATATTTTCTGCAAGAAAGTCATTGGTGCTCACAGATTCACATCCACCCATCTCATTGATAGTTAGATTATATTCACCAGCAAACAAGGGACCAGGGATAGTTGTATTAAAAGTTCCAAGAACATCTAAAATTACACCTGCAGAAATAATTAATTTATTAACACCAACTGTATTATTTTCAGTAGGAGTTCCTCTCAAAACGATACAACCCAAAGTTGTATCTGGGAAAATACAATCAGGGGGATTACAGAAGTAATTAATGCCCTCTGGTAATCCCTCAACAGCTCCTGTTGTAGCAATTTCAGCTCTAAACAAATCTACATCAAAACCATTAACGGTAGCAGAATCGCCAACTTTAAAGGTAAAAATCAGTTCGAAAGGTTCTCCGATACAAGCTGGAAATGCAGCAATCCCACCTTCGCCTGTATTTGGGTCTAAAGGAAGTGGAAAAACGACACTAGCAGAATCTACAAAAGAGGAATCAGGAATACAGGCAACATCCTGTGCTTGAAGTTGAATTAAACAAAAAGTTAATCCAAAAAGTAGTAAAATTTTTTTCATGTGAAGGTAAATTTTATAGAAAAATCAAATTAGTGAAGATTACAAAAATCCAACTAATTTTTAGTGATTTAAAATAAATCTACCTGCAATATAGGATGAATTCCTTTTTTTACAATAAAAAACAAATCAAAAAACCTCGGCATGTATAGGAATATACAAAACTAGATTTTTCTTAATATAAATAACCAATTGACATAGGGGAATTAGGTTTTAAAGGCATCGCAGGGGTATATAAGTAATAAAGCCAATCTCCGACAAAGGGGTATAAAATTATCGGTAGAGGTTCTTTATTTAGGAATCTTGACTTAATTTCACATTAGTTTTAGGAGGATTATTCGAAATGGAGCGATATCTTTTCCAAGATTGATAATCCCAAAATTACCATCACAAACTATTTTACAATATGCTACCTAATGTTATCAAAAGAGGGCTATTTCTTGCTCCATTTTTACTATTTAGTATGGTGTTATTTGCCCAACAAGCGACCATTTCAGGAGTTGTATTGGATGAAAAAAATCAGGCACCCTTGTATCCTGCTACGATTAAAATAGGGGATACTGGAACGATAACAGATTTCGATGGACGATTTGAAATAAAAGTAGAGGGAGGAGATAAGCAGTTAGAAATCAGTTATATAGGGTATGAGACGATCGTGCAAACGGTCAATGTTCGAGCGGGAGAAACGGTGAATTTAACATTGGCTTTGGCAGAAACAATCAATTTGCTACAAACAGCAACGGTCACCTCTGGCAAATATGAAAAGCCACTCGGTGAGACGACCGTTTCTTTAGCAGTCATCAAATCAGATTTAATAGAAAGTACCAATGCTACTGCTTTAGACCAAACATTGGAAAAAATCCCTGGCGTTAATTTAGTAGGCGGACAAGCCAATATTCGTGGAGGCTCAGGTTTTTCATACGGTGCGGGAAGTAGAGTTTTGTTATTGGTCAATGATTTGCCTGCCTTACAAGCAGATGCGGGAACTTCCAATTGGGGGGATTTACCAGTGGAAAGTATCGAACAAGTAGAGGTAATTAAAGGGGCTGCGTCCGCATTATACGGTTCAGCCGCGATGAATGGCTTGATAAACGTTCGGACGAGTTATGCCCGTGCAGAGCCAGAAACGAAACTTTCCGTATTTGGTGGTGTGTATGATGCGCCAAAAGATGTCGCCAAAAAATGGTGGGATGATACGCGTTATGAAGCAGGAGTATTGTTTTCTCACAAACAAAAAATCAATAAGTTAGATGTAGTGCTTGGTGGTCGATATTATACGCAAAAGGACGTACGAGAATTTTCGGATAATAAACAAGGCAGGTTGTCTGCGGGAGTGCGTTATCGAGTGACGGATAGATTATCTATCGGCGTAAATTCCACCTATAATAAAAATGACAATCAATCCTACTTTTATTGGCAAGATGGAGATGAAGGGATTTTTCGGGGAGATACCTCGACATTAGGTAATTCTACTCCCACCCGTTTTTATATAGACCCTTTTGTGTCCTATTTTGATAAAAAAGGAAGTCATCATAAATTCAATGGTCGCTATTTTAGTATTGACAACAAGTCAACAAGAGGGACGGATAATTTCTCTGATTTGTATTATGGTTCCTATCAATTTCAACACAAATTTGAGGAGGCTGACTTTGTGGTGACCGCAGGAGTAGTAGCCTCAAAAACAGATGTGCGCGCACCATTGTATGGAGATACCTCCTATGTTTTGACGAATAATGCCGCTTTTTTACAGCTAGAAAAAAAGGTATTTGACCGTTTAAATTTATCCGCTGGAATTCGCTATGAATATAATCGGATAGAAGGACCAGAAGAAGTTGCGGGCTATACCATTCCTGATGGTAGAACTACCGATGCTAGACCAGTTGTCCGATTTGGCGCAAATTATCAAGCCGGAGAAGCGACCTACTTTCGAGCTTCTTGGGGACAAGGTTTCAGATTCCCCACGATTGCCGAGAAATTTATAACCACAGATTTAGGAGGTACGCCAATTAGTCCAAACCCTGAATTGACTTCAGAAACAGGCTGGAGTTCAGAGATAGGTATTAAGCAAGGGTTTCAAGTTTCTGAATGGCAAGGGTTTTTAGACGTAGCTAGTTTTTGGATGGAATATGAAAACATGATAGAATTCATTTTTACGGGGTTCGAAACAGGTTTTCAGGCGACAAATATTGGGAACACCGTCATCAAAGGAGTGGAGGCAAGTATTCAAGGACAAGGAAAGCTTGCGGGAATTCCGACGAGTATCATTGCAGGTTATACCTACATCGACCCTAAATTTAAAGACTTCTCGGAGCAAGATAGATTGCGGTCTAGTGTGGACTTTAATGTTTTAAAGTATCGATTCAAACATACCATAAAACTAGACGTCGAAAGCCAATTTAACAAATTTAATGTAGGAGTAGCCATGTTTAGAAATAGTCACATGGAAGCCATTGATGCTATTTTTGAAGCCTTGGTAGTACCAGGTTTAAAACAATACAGAGCAGCTAATAATGATGGGTTTTATTTATTCAATGCTAGGGTAGGGTATCAAGCTACTGAAAAATTGAAAATAGGATTTATTGCGAAAAATTTAACAAATATAGAATACTCTAAGCGACCAGGGTTGTTGGAGCCGACGAGATTGTGGACGATGCGAGTGGATTATAAATTTTAAAGGTAGCTTGGGCATTCTTGCCCTAATAATTTCGCTTAGGGAGCAATGCCTAAGCAATAGTTATGAATTTATTACACCCGATAAATTGAGCTGCACCTAAATATCTTTAGATTTTGAATTTAAAATTTTACAATAAAAAAGGCAGATTTCCTAAAAAATCTGCCTTTTTTATTCGCAAGTCTATATCTACCGTCCAATCCCAATAATCTTCCGATTCAACTTCTCATCCGCTTCTCCGCCTGCAAAATCATCGAAAGCTTTTTCTGTTACTTTGATAATATGATCGGTGATAAAAGGTGCACCTTCTCTAGCCCCTTGGTCGGCATCTTTGATACAACATTCCCATTCCAAAACTGCCCAACCATCATAACCATATTGGGCTAATTTGCTAAAAATAGAACGGAAATCAACTTGACCATCACCTAGTGAACGGAACCGTCCAGCTCGGTCAGCCCAGCCTTGATACCCACCATAAACACCAACACGGCCAGATGGGTTAAACTCCGCATCCTTAACGTGGAACATACGAATATAATCCTTATAAATATCGATATAAGCTAAGTAGTCTAATTGTTGTAAAACAAAGTGACTTGGGTCATATAAAATATTAACGCGCTTATGATTTTTAGTAGCTTTTAAGAACATTTCGAAGGTTACTCCATCGTGTAAGTCTTCGCCAGGGTGGATTTCGTAACAGACATCTACGCCATTGTCCTCAGCAACATTTAGAATCGGCTTCCATCGTCTAGCCAATTCCTTAAAAGCTGTATCGACTAAACCTTGTGGACGTTGAGGCCAAGGATAAACCGTATGCCAAATCAACGAACCAGAAAAAGTTGCATGAACATCAATCCCTAAATTTTTACTAGCTTGGATGGCCCATTTCACTTGTTGTACCGCCCAAGCAGTTCTTGCTTTAGGTTTGCCATGCACTTCAGCAGGTGCAAAACCATCAAACATCACATTGTATGCAGGGTTGACCGCTACCAATTGACCTTGTAGGTGCGTAGATAATTCAGTGATTTCTAAACCATATTTACCAACTTTACCTTTTAATTCATCACAATAAGTTTTGCTTTCAGCAGCTTTTTGTAAATCAATCAAGCGGTCATCCCAAGTCGGAATTTGAATACCTTTATAGCCAATACTAGCTGCCCATTTACAGATATTGTCTAGCGAGTTAAACGGGGCTTCGTCGCCCATGAATTGTGCTAAAAAAATAGCAGGTCCTTTTATATTTGTCATGATATGTGGTGATTGATGAATCAATAAAAATCAAAATCGAAAGAAGGTCTTCTAAAAAATGGGGAAAATAAGGAAAAAGGTGGAAAAAGGGGAGAGAAGAATTGTTTTTTTGAATCAACCTTATAAAATCTACTGTTTGTACTGCATAAAACAGTTAACTCCTATTCTCTTACTGCGTATTTAACTAGAACAAGTTATAATAACAAAAGCACCAAGCGAGTATGCTTGATGCTAATGATCATTTGAGATGCGCTAATTAATAATCATTGTATTATAGTGTTTCACAATGGTGAAAATTAGGTGCATTTGGTTTCCCAAAATATGTAGGGAATAAAACTTTTTTTAACAAAGGACCTAAATCCTCATTTACGCATTAGTTGATTTCTTACAGATTGGATTGAAATTAGGTGGGATGCTTCCTAACTCGATTCTTTTCAGGTAAAGATAGAATCAATTTTGATTTTTCGTATCCTACAATTTTTGTACGTTTCCCTTCTGTTGAGGATAAAAGAAAATAGATTTATTGAATTTTTAAATTTGTAAAAAATTGTATATTAGCTATTTGTGCATGATTTTTTTTTATGAAATCGTTTTTACTTCCCTTTATTTATCGATGTTTTTGCTTGAAAAAAAGGTAACAAAAAGCAGGTGGAATCTTTCTAATAATCTAATTTTACATCCAATTTTCGCTATAAAATTATAGAAAAAGATAAATTCTCTGTATCTAAGCATTTAGCGCTATTACAAATTTAAAAATTTCAGATATTATTATTGGTCCCAATAAATGCAAGATTCCAAATACATTAAACTTTTAAAAACGCTCAGTCCTTCTGAACGGAAAGAATTCAACAAATATTTTTTAGCCTTATATGGCAAGCAGCAGAAAATAGTAGCAATTCATAAGTATATTCATAAATTCTCTAAGTATCATTTTGTACATCCAAAGCTAGAAAATAGGTATGTTCGGCAGAAGGTCTTCGATACAGAAATGTATGAGGGTAAGGGGTTAAGTAATCCTATGTCAGCACTCAATGTATATTTAGAAGAGTTCCTGCGGTGGAAAAAAATAAATAAAGATGCAAAAGGGTATGAAAAGGACAAGTTGCAATTAAAGGTATATAAAGACAGAAGATTGGATGATTTGTTTTTAGCAGAATTGGAAACCGTAAAGAAAAAAATAAGAGCTGCACCTTTAGACATGTGGCAGCATTTGAGGTCAGCCGAGATGGTTTCTATGTTACATTATTCACCTTTAGCACCTAAACTAGAAAAAAAGAAAACCACTTTATTAGATTTTCAGCATCATATTAATCAATTTTATCAGAATATCAACACAAAGATTATTTGTGAATTAAAACAGAGGAAGGAGATATTAGCAGGTGGTGAAGAAGCTGGCAAAATGGAGGAAGAAAATAAAGATGATTTTTTTGCCACTTATTTATTATTATTGGATTTAATTGAAGAAAAAGATACCATTAATTTTAAGGAAACGAAAAATAGGATACTTGAGAAATTACCCCTTTTTAGTAGAATAGACCAATCGATTATATTGACACAACTGACGAATTATTGTGGAAAAAAAACGAAGTCAGGCGCTTTGCACTATGCATGGGATTTGTTTGATATATACAAATACATGTTGAAAGAAAAAACACTATTGGTAGATAATAAATTGTCTCATGTCCATTTTAATAATATAGTTGATTTTGGTGGGAAAACGAATAATTTAAAATGGGTGGAAAAATTTATTAAGGATTATAGCAATCTCATTGCTCCTAAGCATTTAAGAGAAGATTCTATTAAAATAGCCAAGGCTAGTTTGCATTTTGAGAATAAAGAATATGAGCGAGTAATTCAATTGCTAAATGAGGTGAAGTTCCTAGATATGGCGCACGCAATGAGAGGGAGATGGTTGTTACTTTGTAGTCATTTTGAAGTTAACAATGGCAGTCAAACATTTAAGTATTTCTGTGATGCTTATGAAATCTTTTTCAAAAGAAATGAAGTAGTCCACCCAATAACTATTGAAGGATCATTGAATCTATTAAAATACGTTAAATTATTAAGTAAACCATATGAGGTAGAAGCATTGTTTGAACAGGTATGGAAGGAGAATTCAATGTATTTTAAATTTTGGGTATTAAAAAAAATAAAGCCTACTTTTCAGCTTAAGACTGAAAAGTAGGCTTGTTGTTATTTTAAATGCTAATAACTTCAACAATAATAACTTTTTGTGATAAATTTAAATCTTTCATTTTTTTTGTTTTTAAAAATTAGAAAATATTAAGTATTGGGGCAGACGATAACCATTGTTTACAATCAATAGTCACTGACTGAAACCTTCAATTTAGGCGTGAAAAAGCAGGGCAACCCAATAGTTTTTTGATGAGAAGTGCATCAAGATTCTATCGATTTAGGCCGCGACGATAATTGCAAAAGTTGAGATTAGTAATGACTAAAACATAGACGGAAGTTTACATTTTCAATACAGGGCAAGCTGTTGAAATTTAACTTCAGGATTGATGGAAGTCAAGACTTTATTTAAATATTATCGTTCTCTAACAAATTCCGTGGTCGATTTAATTTCAAACTTTTTTCTGATTGAAAGGAGAGAAAAAAATTGGAATTGAAACGACTTTATCACGGGATTTGTCAGAGAACCAATATTATATGGTAAAATAGATGGTCCTAAGTTCTAATGAATAATTAGAACATTTGGATAAATAGTACATTGTGTACTGATGCCTTGTGATTAATTCCTTAAAACAAATTTCAAAAAAAAAATATCAAAAAGCATCTTTGTTATACTGTCAGAAAAAAACTAAATACTTCTGGCTTACTCCTAAAAACTAAAAAAAATTAATAGTTAACTTCATGGAAAAAATAATTAGCTGAATTGAAAATTAGTGATTATAAAATAAAGCATTGATTTTCATATGGTTGTAAATAATATGTGTGTTACAATTCGTTTTATTAGGGCATAAATGCTAACCTAACAAAAAATATTGCGTACCTAACTAGGTGTAGACAGCAATTTAACTTCTATAACACTGCTATTTTAAACTATTTTCTTCTGGTACACTTTTAATGTTTTGTCAATATTTGACACTAAGTACACTGTAAACTAATTAACTTTAATTTTTGATGGTCTCTTTTAAATCTACTCTTCGTTATTTTTCTCGACAATCCAACAAGGATTCTCTCAAAAAATGCCTCGATTAGATTCAAAATAGCCTTAATCAAAATTTTAAAGAATTTAATTTACAGTGTACTAAGAATCAGTTGTTAATATATAATCTTTATGTTTTAAATTGCAACTTTAAAAAATAGAGTGTACCCCCCTACGATTACTATTTTTGAGATAAGATTGAACACATTAATAGCATTGGAAAGAGTAATTAAAAGTGAGTAAAAAGGTATAGAAAATAACAGTAGTTAGTTTACCTTACCCCAATCATTTTATTGCTATATCCAAGCAATAGTCTATGGAACACAGTAAAAAACAGGCCTACCAATTCTTGAACCAACTTAAGATTGCACTTTTTCGTTGGCAAGAAGAGTATTTGCACGACTTAAAAAACAAGGCTGTCCTCACCTCTATAGATGGCCAAGCCTTCAACTTACCAGGAGACAAGTATACCGAAGCTTTTTCTCTAGCTTATTATATGGTGAGAGACCCAAATGTTAGTACCTATTTATTAGAGCAGGAGGTCCCCAAATCTGGTTACCAAGAACTAATAAATGACCTTTTACAAAGAGAGGAAAGTGAAGGAAAAGCAGTTGAAATAGCTGCGATTCTCCAAAAAATTATTAGAAGTCGCACGTTTTACGATATCCGAGGACGAGCAGAAGAAACGCCTGATACTTTTAAATTAAAACCAAAGTATTGGTTTAGTTTGGAAGCTTATGTGAATGGGTGGACGTCTAAAATATTAGCATTTGAAGGAACTTATTATAGTACATCAAGTCAAAAGGATACCTTATTAAGATTTGGATTGACTTTAAATTTGTATAACTCGAGTGCTAAGATTAAGGGGTTTCATCCACAGGCACCAAACATTATTTATGAAGGGAACTGGCAAAGGAATGGTGCATTTTTGAATATAAGACTAGCTAAGACTGGACAAAAACAGGGAGAAGCATTAACAATTATTTTATTAATAGGCCCACAAAAAAAGATAGAAACATTGACCTTAATCAAAGGGGGATTTATAGGTATAGATTTAGACAAAGAAACGATAAGTAGCGCAGAAGTATTTTTTCAAAAAATCGAAAGTAGTGCCACTTTAGAAAAGATGGAAACCGTTAATCAATTGGCGGTACAAAGGAGTTTAAGAGTTGGGCGAAATAGTCTATTATTAGCGGCGGAGAATAACTTAATGGATGGTATCTCAAATATAGCTATAAATGTTTTACATCCTTATGTCGGAGTATATAAAATCCATAGGGTACATCAAGGATATTTAGATACTTATATTTTAAGACTTTATCCTGATTATCGCGCGACCTTCCAACATCCTGATTTTTTTGATGGGGCATTGATGAATTGTACCATCGATATTTTAAATAAAGGAACCACCTTACGATTGTCAGTCCTACATACAAGGACCAACCAAGTGTTGATGATAATTTTAGCTAAAATTTCAGATGTTAAAAATGTATTGGTCAATCAAAAACAGTTAATGATAGATTTGACAGCTCCCGTTTTAAGTCAAGAAATTATTTCTTTTAACAGAAATAATAAAGATGCTAGTTTTGAAAGTCCGCATCTCAAGACTAGTAGGATGAAAATCACCGATTTGAAGGATTTTAATGATATAAAAGAGGTAGATAAATTAAGAAAATAACCTTTAAGTTAACCATCTTCATACTCTATAGTAAAGATTTTATCCTGTCTGCTAGGATCTCCTGAGTGATAATAATATTGGAACCACTCTCTTTAAAAATATACGCTTGATTAAATTTTGCTAAGAAAGAAAAGATAATAGGAGGTGTTTTAAAATAGCAATCGATATAGCAGTCCATACTAAAATACTGGCTATTTAAAAGTACTTTCCGTTGATATGGAAGGATTGATTTTTGAGCAGAAGTTTCAAAAAAATCATAGATTAAACCATGTGTTTTTTCAGAATTTTGAGAAAATCTAAGGAAAAGCCCATATGGGAAAAATTCAATTGGAGCATTAGAATTACTAGAAGTAACATCGTAATATTTGTTCCTTCCTATACCTAAATATACTATCGGTTTTGAAGATATAGTTTTCGCTGACATTAATTAGCTTCTATAAAATTTGTCTTTTTTAGACAAAAGATGATAGGAATCTTTTACGCTCTGAATATCTATAGTAACATATATAACATTTTTACCCTGCAAAAACTAAGCCTAAATCCTAATTTTAGATAGTGTATCTTAAACTAAGGATGGAACTTAGTTACTTCTATTACTGTTAATAAGTAGCATTATCAATGTAAAAAATCATAAAGAGCTCAAAGAGTATCTGTTAATAGCATCGAACAAATAAAAATATATCCTGTATCTTTATATAAACATTTAGCATTTGTACTAAATAAAAATCACCAAAAATCTATGAACAATCGGCCAAATTCATTTTACGGCATTGATTTCTCTGACAAAATGAAAGTTGAACAGCCTAAGAGCTGGAAAAACAAACTCAAAAAACTATCCTTTTACTTACTTTGTTCTGATTTGCCTGTCTCAAAAGCGAAGCAGACGATTGATTCTATTAAAAAGCTATCAGATGCCAAAATCACAAAGTTATTAGCTACCTACCAGGGGCAGCATCAGCAGTTTACCAAATTGTGGAAATCACTGTCCGAAGAACATAATTTACACTTATATAAGGCACAACAAGACCAAATCAAAAGGTTAGAAGATTGGGTTGGAAATTTTGGTCCACTGTCCAATGCAGAGGTGCGCGAATATGCCGATTTATTTGATTTAGAAAAACGAGAAGTTGACAATTTACAGCATAAGATTAATTATTGGGTGTACCATTCCCCTGCTAAAATCAAGAAATATTTAGATGAATATGTAGTAGGGCAAGAGGGAGCTAAAAAAATGGTTTGCTGGGCATTTTATAATCACTTATTACGCACAGGAAAAGTAAAGCCTCAAAACCGAAGCCTAAAGTTAAAGGACTTACCAAAGTCTAATATTTTATTATTGGGACCATCGGGTTCGGGTAAAACGTATACAATAAATATTTTAGCCAAATTATTTGGACTGCCATTGATTAAAGCAGATTGTGCGAGTTTAGTTTCTTCAGGGTATGTGGGTAAAAATTTATCCGATATTTTCGCTCAATTAGTAAAAGCTTCCCCAGGAGGTGTTCGAGAAGCCGAAAAAGGAATAATATTCTTTGATGAATGGGATAAAATAGCCGAATCTTTTGGGACGCATAAAAGTGTAGGTGGGACAGAATTACAAACAGAATTCCTTAGTTTGATTCAAAAAGGGGAATACACCTATACCGGTCGTCACCCACATGGTGGCTACGAAAAGCGAACTATCCGAACAGATGATATCTTATTTATTTTCGGAGGAGCATTTTCAGGTATAGAAGATATTGCAACTAAACGGCTAGATAATCACCGCATCGGATTTAATGGCAATACGGATGAAACGGCTAAGGAGTCTGTCTTGAAATCTGTCAACCACGAAGATTTGATTCAATATGGTTTGTTGCCAGAATTGGTGAATAGAATTAGCTACGTTGCCCTCTTTGATTCGCTTCGAAAGGCAGAGATTTTAGAAATCATGAAGCAATCCAAAGAATCTGTTTTAGATGAGTTTAAGGCATATTTTAAAGCACATAATAAGCGATTGGTTATCAAAAATGACCTTTATGAAGGCATTGCAGAACGAGTAGAGGCCTCAGGGAAAGGCGCGCGTCAGATTAATACTTTGTTATTAGAATTGTTCCGAGACGTGATTTTTGACCTGCCAGATAGCACCGAAAAGAGTTTTACTTTTAGTAAGAAGGATTTGGATTGAAAATAGTTTTTAGCACAGAACATTTCTATATTGAGATAGTAGGTTGTTTGTTTACCACTATAGTCACATAGTGAATACGAACACATAGTACACATAGTTTTGCATAGCTAGATTTAAGCAAAACTATATGATTATGTATTCTACTGGACAATGTAAAATGGTAATATGTAATTTATTAAAAATTAGAATTATACCTTTAGCACTTAGGCTCAACGTCTAGGAACACGTTTAATTTGGTGGCGGTTGCCGTTTGTTTACGCGGAGCGATTTAAACAAA
>CALJVJ010000295.1 GCA_937974625.1 uncultured Saprospiraceae bacterium | reverse complement strand
CAAAGAATTTATCATCAACTGTAAAATAACTGGTGTAGATACAGAAGCAACCGACACAGATAAAGTCTTAGTTGGTGCAAGTGCTATTATTCCTATTTTTGCTTTTCCAGAATGGAAATACAAACGTTTGGATGAAGTATTGATTTACCCAAGTAGCTTTAATATCGACTACGAACGAAAGGGCAAAGACCGTCCAATTTTAGGCATGGTTGGCTCAGGGGTTTTAAATAGAAAAATGATATTGTCTCGGCGTGCTTTACGACAAGGATTCCAAAATGAAACAGATAAACGCAATACCGCCATTCATGAATTCATCCATATTTTAGATAAAGAGGACGGAGCCATTGACGGGATACCTCAAGTCTTTTTAGAAAAACAATATTGTATTCCTTGGGTCGATTTAATTGAACAAAAACTAGAGAAATTAGTCAAAGACAAAGACATTCATCCTTATGCGCAAACTAGTCGTATTGAATTCTTTGCGGTATTGGGAGAATACTTTTTTGAGCGGCCCTTATTATTACGCAAAAATCATCCTGAATTATATGATTTGTTAGAAGAGATATTTGACCAAGATTTAGCCGCCAGAGAGCGAGCTTGGCGTAAGAAATAAAAGTGCCGTTAGGCACTCAACATAGGTAACAGGTAACAAGTAACCATGCATCAACTCAACAAAGAAATAGCCACCCTCTACAAATCCTTAAAGCGCAAAGAAAAAATCGGTATCCGCTTGGATAACCTAAAACAGCTAATTGCCCAAAAAGAGCTACAAATCAATAACTTAGACAAACGTTTGGCAAAAGAATTAGCAGATGTCACAAAATTAGAAGGCCGAAACTTACACTCGCTTTTTCAAACTGTTTTGGGGGATAAAGCCCAACAATTAGAAAAAGAACGACAGGAATACCTCAATGCTTTTATACATAAAAAAGGTGCAGTACAAGATTTAGCAGAATTGAAAAAAGAACAATTGATGCTAGAAGAAACTTACAGCAGTCAATTTAATATAGAATATCAATTAGAAAAATTATTAGACCAAAAAGAAATACAATTATTAGCTTTAAATCACGATTTGGAAACTAGTATCTTGGCAGCTAATAAACGAATAATCAATCACCAAAACAAAATTGAAGAAATCAAACAAGCCATTACAGAAGGAAAACATACCAAAAAAATATTGCGAAAAATGGTCATGGACCTCAATCAAGTAGAGGATTGGGGCGCATCCACTTCCAAAAGAAATAGTACCGCTAAAAATAATCAGCTTATCAAAAAAGTAGAACGGGACACGATGAAAGCCAATAAATTTCTACAACGCTACGAAGAAGAATTAACAGATTTATCCATTCATTTCAGAATAGATTTCAGCAAACAGATAAACACGCTGCGGAATTTTTTAGATGAGTTCGTCGATAGTTTAATTACCGATTGGATTATCAAAAGAAAGATTGACAATGCCATGCATTTAGTCGAACATATTTTTGATAAAATTAGTCGGATTAATGGTTCTTTAGAGCAAGAAATCACCAAAACGAAGCTATTTCTGGAATCTGAAGAAGCGCAGAAACAAATGCTGCTAATAAAAGAGAAATAATTAATGATTCCCTTTACTCCCAATATTTCACTTCAGAATCTCCAGTCAATCGTTGGCGAGTTATTTTACCTTTTCCTCTGTAATAAAAATTGCTATCTCCTCTAGCACGCAATTCGATATTGCCATTGACGGTCAGTTTTGCTTCACTATCTCCGCTTAATTCGACGTTCAAATCACCGACTTCAAAATCATAGCCTTTGACCATACTATCCTCATTCGCTTCGAGGTTCATATGTTGGGCGCTACCTTCTAAATCTAAGGAAGAATCTTCGTTTAATTCAACGGTTAAATATTGTACTTCAATATGCCCTGCTAACACACAATCTTCGTCTAAATCTATATTTAGGTTTTTGCCTACCAATTTATCGGCTAATTCAATCACTACATCTTCTACTCCTTTAATGTCCGTTAATTGCTTGGCAGTTATGTAGGCAACTAAGCGTTCTCTAGCGCCACCTTTTCTACCTTTATGATAAGTACTATAACTTTTAGTGTCTATTTTTAAAGTGCTCCCCACTTTCTCCACGATGATGTAATCATGTAGATTTTCATTCGCTTCAATTTCAACACTTTCTGCTCTATCCGAAAACTTAATAATTACTTCAAAGTCTTCTCCGACTTCTAATTTATCAAAATTTTTGAGGTCTTTTTGCTCAGTGGTTATTTTATTGGAAAGGCTAAGGTAGTTGTCATTCCATTGGCTAAAAGCAGTACTAAAAGTGATGGCTACTATAAATAAAATCAGTACAGATGATTTCATGTTGAATTTTTTTTGATTAAAAAGGTGTCAATTTTAAGGACAGTAAAAAGTTAACGAAGTTGCAGCATTTACTTATCTATTTTTACAAATCATTTCTTTTCAGCAAAACGAAATCTCTTCATTTCTTCTTTACCTTTATTCTACTTTTTCTACCTTTACTCATCTAAAAGAAAAATAATATGTCAAAACATCCAATCAGTCGTTTCTACGTCCCAGAATTAAAAGATGTGCCAGCAGACCTCAAAGAAAAGATATTAGCCGTGCAAGCCAAAACAGGTTTTGTACCGAATGTATTTTTAGCAATGGCAGCGCGTCCTGACGAATGTCGCGCTTTTTTTATGCAGCATGACTCGCTCATGCACAAAGAGAGTGGCTTAACCAAGGGAGAAAGAGAAATGATTGTCGTCACGACTTCGGGTTTAAATCAATGTTTGTATTGCGTGGTAGCACACGGAGCCGTACTCAGGATTCGAGAAAAAAACGCCTTAATTGCCGACCAATTAGCAACTAATTATCATAAAGCGGACATTACACCAAGGCAAACAGCGATGTTAGATTTTGCCGTCAAGGTATCCCAGAATTCACACGAAATCTCCGATGAAGATTTTGAAAAATTAAAAGCACATGGTTTTTCGAGGGAGGATATATGGGATATTGGCGCTATTACTGCTTTTTTTGCGATGTCTAATCGTTTGGCAAACATGGCAAGTATTCGGCCAAATGCAGAGTTTTACGGAATGGGAAGAGATTTTAAATGATGAATGATAAATGGTAAATGGTAAATAATTTATACAAAAAGAACCTATTAAAAAATGTCTAATAGTACTTTAATCAATCCTTCAAAAATCTTACTCGAAGATATACAGATTCGAACGGAGTTAAAAGTAGGCGATTTACCATTTGTCATCCAATCCCACAGTGATTTATACCAAAAAGAATACAACTACGGTAAAACGTTTGATTATTATGTAATAAAAGGGATTGCCGAATTTTTTGAAGTGTATACACCTGAAAAAAGTCGAGTTTGGGTCTGTGAACACGAAGGTAAACGCATTGGTTTTTTATCGCTAATGGAACGAGGCGAAGCTGCTCAATTACGTTATTTCTTTATGGATGAAAACTATCGGGGTATTGGTCTAGGCAATCATTTAATGCAATTATTCCTAAAATTTTTAAAAGAAAAAGATTATAAATCTTGTTATCTATGGACCACCACTGAGCAACTTGCCGCTGCAGCGCTTTATAAAAAATTTGGATTCCAATGGGTAGAAGATATGCCTTCTGATTCAACTTTTGACCGTCCTGTTATTGAGCAGAAGTATGAATTTATTTTATAACAACTTCTTTCTAAGCGACTTACGATTATCCTTCATTGCTCTATCAATTAATTTTAAATACGGGTCAATGCCTACTTCTACAGGTAATTCATCTACAATAATAGACCGCTGATTGTGAATAGTTGAAATTTTATGCTTCTGCAAATAAAGCTCCGTTCCATCTGCTCGAAACATCCCAATATCCAAATAATCTGCCAAGGGTAAAGAATAAACCAGCTTCCCTTTATCTATTTCATGCATTAAAGAATCTACTTTATTGTCACTGTAAATCTCGACTCCTTGCTCCCCTGCCCTATACTTTCGAACTAAAAAATCCATATCAATTTTATATTTTTCATTCGCTAATTTTGTGGCGGACCAATCCAATACTTGATTATCATATAAGGTAATGGTTTCAAAAAAGTCTTTGATTACATATTGTAAGCTATCGGGCGTCGCTGCTCGCAAATAATCTACTAATTCGATGGAAGTGGTGTAGGTTTCTTCTTGAAACGCCACTTTTTCAACGTATTTTTTAATGGCATTATTCATTTGCTGTTCGCCCAAATAATCGCTTAACGCACATAGCACCATTGTTCCTTTAGCGTAGTGAATATAATTTTGGTTGCGGGCAGCGTACATCAAGGGACGCTCTGGTTGTCTATCTCTCGCTCTTCCTTCAAAATAATGTTTTAATCTTCCTTTCATAAATCGGCGCATTTCCTCCATGCCTTTCTCCTTCTTTTTCACCATAGCATTGGTATATTCAGCAAGACTTTCTATCACCAATTTTGCCCCCAATACGTTCGCAGGGGCAACCTGATGTCCCCACCATTGATGCGCCACTTCATGCACTGCTGTACCGAAAGCAAAATCAACTCCGCTTTCTCCTGACATATCAATATTCGCAATAAAACCTGCCCCTTCACCCGCAGGAATAAATCCAGGAAAACCATGGGCAGAAGCACCTCCTGTCTGCGAAAATTCTACCAAGCGAACTTGCTGATACTGATAGGGACTAAAATTTTCGGAACAATAGGCTAAACTTGCCTTCATACCAGCCATCATTCGGTCGATATTATAAGGATGTTTTTTATCATAATAAATTTCTAAATCAATATCTTCCCACTTGTCTCTAACAACCTCATATTTTCCAGAAGTAAAGAGGTAGGAAGCCGCTATTTTTTCTTGCATTTTATAATGGAAATAACGTCGTCCATTCTCTTGCCATTCTTTTTGTAATGCTCCTGGCGCTAATGCAATTTGGTCCACCTCTGTACTCACAATCGCCTCAAAGGTCAAATGGTCTGCATCCTTTGCGGAATAAGAACCAATAATTGCCAAACTATCCGTTGGGTGAACATGCTGGTGGTGTTCGCCCATGTGATTAGAAGACCGCATAAAGGACAACCAATTGCCCAATCTAGGAAAAATATCATCTTTTAGAAACGTTCCATTTTCTTTGATATATTCATTGGTTCGCAACCAAGTGATGGGGTCGTTATAGTTCTCGAAAGTCATCAATAAACTATCTCCAACAGGTAAACTATTTGCTAGTTTAATGATATCAAAATGTCCTAAATCTGCAATGGTGTCTTTGCTAATAATTTCACTTTCAAAACTAAAGTCATAAGTCGTATGCAAGTCTGGTAAATAATTGATAATCAGTGTATCAATAGGTTTTTTAGTTTTATTCTTCAACCAATATTGACCACTTCCTTTGAACTGTCTTTCCTTTGGAAAAATATCCACTTCTACCCTAACTGCAATAATCTTAGGTTGTGGAAAATGTTCATATTTTTCATATCGTTTCTCAGCTAACTCCAACTGTATTTTGCGGTCATTATTGGTAAAAAAGTCTTGTACTATATTTCCTTCATAATAAAACAGGCAGCCCATACTCAAGAAACCCAGAAAGGTCGTAAAAAAAGTAATTGCCAATTGTTTATTAAATCGTTGCTTGGCAAAAGTCCATCGTTCTGTAAAAGTGTAGGTAATTCCTCTTTTCCAGAAAAGTAAGGCTATAATTATTAATAAAACACCTGCTAAAAACCAGTATAATTTTGACAAAAAATAGCTAGGCAAATGTGGCCCATATCCGTCCATATCCGAATAGCGCAAGCCAAAAACACCACTCGGACTTTGGTTATACCTAAAAGGCCATTGTGCTAATACATCCACCCCTAAATATTGTGGTCCTAATTCCGCCAATCCAATAAATCCAACAGGGAGCAATAGCAATAAAAAGAAAGCTAAATAAGGTCTATCCAAGAAGCTATGGACAAACAAGGCAAGCATGGCATAAATGACAAAATGGATTAGGTTTAAGCCATACAAATTGAACACATATTGGTGCATCTCAAAATTATAATAGCCTTTATAAATCTGAGAAATAATGCCGCCGAGCATCACCACAAAAAGTAAGACCATTTGTACTTTCACCAAAGCCAAAAATTTGGAAAGCAATAATACCCAATTTGGAAATGGGCTGACATCCACCAATTGATGCATATTTGCCATCCGACTTCTTTGCACCAAATATCCAGCAAATAAAAAGGTGATTAAGTTGATAATACCTGCATAAAATTGGCTCGGCAATTCTAATAATTTCCAAGTCATCGGTAAAGTTTCGGTTTCAAATCTAGGGTCGACTGAACTCATCCTTAACAAGACTAAAATAATTCCGCCAATCAATAGACTAATAAACAATCGACTAGTCAGAATAAATCGAAAATCATAATTAGATAATTGCCAAGTGGTTTTGAGTTGTTGGATAAACGAAAAGTCAAAGTTTACTTTTGGCAAATTGACCTTAATGATTTGACCAAATTTTGATAATATGGTCTTCTTTTTTGGGTTATCTGTCGTTGCTTTTAGTTGCGGTAAGACATTCGTCATGCTTTTAAAAATGGTAGCTGCTGTCTGCTGTAAATGAATCTTTTTATAAAAAAAAGCACTTATTAAACCCGTCAAACTCAGTATAAAAATTCGATTATAAAGAACAGCGTTACCAGTTGGCAATAAACGTTCATTTTGCTCCGCTACCGTCCAATTTTCCGAATACCTTGAAATCGCTTTAGTACCTATTGGGTCTAAAATAGCCGCTAAAAATTGATTGGCTTCACTGGGCAATAAAAAGCTAAGGGATATATTCCCTAATAAAAATAATAAGACCACCACAAAGCCTGTATAAATATTTCGACTCCATAGAACCATACCAAAAACAAGCACACTTATCAAGCATAAATTGGGTAATAAAAATAAGCCAAATAGCTGTCCATAAGCTATAAATTCAAAAGGCTTCAGCAAATCAGGATTGACCCAAGGCATTTGAAAACCTAGATAAAAACTAAAAACTAAAAGCCCTGCGATACTTGTCAAAATAAGGAAGCTACTGAAAAATTTCCCAATCAAATAAGCTCCTTTTGAAATAGGATAACTATACAGAATAGGATGCACATTAGCCGAAAAATCTCGTTGCACAGATTGCCCAATAATAATAGGCGTCAGTAAATATAAGCACAACATATATCTACTCAAGATACCATACATAAACATCGTCGAGTTGAGGAAACGGCCATTAAATCGTTCCGATGATTCTCCTGCCATCCCCGACATCGTTACGAATCCTAAGCAAAACACCACTATCGCATAGAGGTAAGTTGAAGGTTGTTTTAGCCAATATTTCAATTCGTATTGTAGGATGGTTGTAAACATAACTGAATGATTAAAGGCTAGGTTAATAAATAGAAAAGTTGCTGCTTACAAAAGTAGGACAATGACTTCTTTTGCTCAATTTATAGGGACAAAGGGACAAAAAGAGATGATAAAAGGAATATATAACTTTACTTTGAAATAGGAACACGGATATTTTATAACACGGATAGCTTAAATTTGTCATTAAAATAGTGTTACAATTCGTCACTATACAATTCAAGTAAAAAACTAGGAGTATATCCGTTGGCAAAATTACGCATAGAGTCAACGGATGACTGCCAACGGATACTTGAACTAATCGTTTTCTTTTTTTTCTAAAATAAAATTAGCCACACAAATGACTAAAAAATATTCAGATACGAACCTTGTCATTTTCTCCATAGGTTGTCTAATGTTTGTCACCCTCTTTTCTTGTGTTCAAAAAAATAATCGGATTAGTCCATCACAATCAAAAATACAAGTCATTCCTTTTCAACAAATCCAAACCGACACCCTTTTTGATAGTCCACAACACATCAGCATCCTGACCATTGCTAAAAAAGACATCAATCGGTATCGTTTCGATTTAGCGCATCATGCGGATACCTTGAAGACAACAAGTCAGTTTGCCAAAAATGAAGATGCCTTAGCAGCCATAAACGGGGGCTTTTTTAATATGGACAACGGCGGCAGTGTCACCTATCTAGAAGAAAATGATTCTATTTATCAACAAAATATTCCCCATGGAGAAAAATGGGCGATAGCTGATTGGGCAAAAACAGGGGCTATTATTATCAAAAAAAATGGACAACTAAAAATTGAATCTGCCAAAGCACCAGCTTTTTATAGACAATCGCAACTAGAAACCAGTGTTTTAATTACAGGCCCTTTTTTAATAGAAAACGGAGAAAAAATAGAGCTGATAGCTGCTAAATTTATCAAAGACCGACACCCTAGAACCTGTATTTGCGAAACAAATGATAGTCATTTACTAGTCACCATAGATGGTCGACAGACAATAGCCAAGGGAATGAGTTTATTGGAGGTGCAAGATTTTTTGTTGGCACAAAAATGCCATACTGCCATTAATTTAGATGGCGGCGGTTCGACTACGATGTGGCTAAAAGAAAAGGGAGTTGTCAATAAGCCAAGTGATTTTTTTGGAGAGCGAAAGGTTGCCAATGCCATTTTAATAAAAATGAAATAGCTGAAACTAATTGTGCAGAAAAAGTGTTCTTGAATATAATAGCGCAAGTATACATTAAAGAGCTTTAACACGGGTTGAAAATTTGCTTTTCTGCAATAATTTGCTTATCATTGAGTTTAGTCAGTACCCACCTTTAAACTTCCCTATTAGCGCAGCATTTAACAAGACGGAAAAACCACCCTTTCAAATTTAATCACCCTAAAAACGGTAAAATTATTTATGCAAAATCCTCAAGGAATTAATTTAAATCACGAAGATTATTTCGAAAATTATTACTTCATCCTTAAATCTGCTCAAAAAGACACTACGATTAGACGTTCCAACAAAAAGACCGCTAAACAAGCTTTCTTATACTACCTTTCTAAAGGCAAAAAATTGGAATGGCTAGGCAAATGGACTGGCAGTACTTTTCAAGATACCGACACACCTACTTAAATTAGGTAGACAATATTAAAAATGATTTGTATATTGTAAATTCAAGTTAATCCAAATATCAATTTACAATATACATATCATGTCTACCAATACCTCTTCCCTTTCTGACACCAAATTTGTTTTAAGAAAAGACACCGACGGCGTTGCGGAATTGACCCTCAATCGGCCTAAGCAATACAATGCCCTTTCCATGCAAATGTTGGAGGCTATTATAGCTGAATTAACCGCTATTGAAAAAGATGAAACTATTAAAGTGGTCATCTTGGGTGCAGCAGGCAAAGCGTTTTGTCCCGGTCATGATTTAAAAGAAATTCGCAATCATCGAAATCGCACCTTTGGAGATAGTTTATTTGCCAAATGCACGGAGATGATGCTAAAAATCAGGAGTTTACAACAACCTGTCATTGCGAAGGTGCAAGGAGTTGCCACCGCAGCAGGCTGCCAATTGGTCGCCACTTGTGATTTAGCGATAGCTGCGGACCATGCGCGATTTGCTACTTCGGGCATTAATTATGGCATTTATTGTTCTACGCCTGCCGTTCCATTAAGCCGAACCATCCATCCTAAAAAGGCCTTAGAAATGTTGTTGACAGGAGAATTTCTATCCGCTAAAGCAGCCAAAGAAGAAGGATTAATCAATAAAGCCGTTCCTGCCGAAGAACTAGACGAAGCGGTTTGGAAAATGGCGAGCACCATTGCCCAAAAAGCACCAGATGCTTTACGGATTGGTAAAACGATGTTTTATGAGCAAATGAGCATGGACTTAGAATCAGCTTATGCTTATGCTAGTGACAAGATTGTTTGCAATATTTTGGAACCTGATGCAAAGGAAGGATTGGATGCTTTTGCAGAAAAGCGGAAGCCAAAGTTTTCACAGGAAACAGGATTTAACTCCAATTAAAATCGGAGTTCTTTCTAGGTCCTACTTTGCTTACATTCAAAGTAGGTCGTGGCTAAGATTTGTTTATATACTCAATTGTCATCCCCGAATAGCCTCCACTGGGTCCATCTTAGCCGCACGATATGCAGGAATAATACCTGCAATAACCCCAGTAAAAACAGCGATGGATACGCCCAAGCGTACATTATGAAAGTCAAGGTAGATGTCAAAAGGCATGACCACCGAGACACCACCTAAAAGTAAGCTCACTAATAATCCATGACTTTGAAACCTATATTCCGTACCTACGGCACGGTCAGATGGTTCTCCGTTTTTTGGTTACCTATGTTGAGTCCCTGCGGGACTTGGGGTAACAACAAAATCAAGATGTACAAAACCAGTTATATTTAGTCGTTTTTTTTGTAAATTTGATGATAATCCTCTCCTTTCCATCAAGTTAAAATC
>CALJVJ010000294.1 GCA_937974625.1 uncultured Saprospiraceae bacterium | reverse complement strand
TCAGTAGGGTAGACCTCCTCTATGAAATCAAAGCGTTGGAAATTATCCTCTAATCTAGAACGTTCCCTTAAGATAGTCGCTACGGATTCTCTGACTTTATCACGATGTTTGAATGCTAAAAGTGCCGCCTTTTGTGTTAATTCACTAATATTATAAGGCGCTTTGACCTTGTTTAAGAGGTCAATAATTTGGGTATTGGAAAAGGCTTTGCCTAGGCGAATATTTGCCATTCCCCAGGCTTTGGAGAAAGTCTGCAATATTACTACATTTTCATAAGTTTCGATGAATTCTATACAACTTTCTTCACTTGAAAAATCTATATAAGCCTCATCGATGACGACGATTCCTTTAAAAGATTGAATTAATTTTTCAATATCCTCCCTATCTACGCTATTCCCAGTGGGATTATTAGGAGAACAAATAAATAAAATCTTAGAATGGGCATCCACTGCCGCTAGAATAGCCTCAACATCTAACTGGAAATCCGTAGTTAAATTAACTTTTTTAATGGCTACATTATTTATATCTGCGCTCACTTGATACATGCCATATGTAGGAGGCAGCGTAATAATATTATCAATACCCGGCTCACAAAAAATGCGCATTAATAGGTCAATCGGTTCATCACTACCATTACCAAGGAATATATTTTCTGGTTGTACTTTTTTGATTTTAGCTAAACGTGTTTTTACTTTCCATTGCATGGGGTCAGGGTAGCGATTCATTCCATTATTGAATGGATTTTCGTTAGCGTCTAAATAGACTTTTGCTGTACCTTTGAATTCATGACGGGCAGAAGAATAGGGTTTTAAATTTTGTATGTTTTTTCTTGCGAGGTGTATCATAGGGTGATAGTTGGAGGAAATGATTGATTATTTTTTTGATAAGTCGTCTTTGATAAACATAGGATGATATGGGATAACCGCTTTTGCTTTTTCCATATCAGCTTCAGCGTGTTTCATGTTTCCTTGGCTTTTGTAGATAGCAGCACGTTCCGTGTAAGCAGCAAAATAATTAGGGAATTCTTCAATTAGCTTATCTAAAGTTTCTAAAGCTTTATCTGTTTGCCCTGACTCATGTAATCCTTTCGCCATGAAGATAAAAGCCTTTTCACTAAATGGATTATCTGCTAGGATAGTTTCAAAAGCAGCAATACTTGCTTCATATTTTTTTGCATAAAATAAGAGTTCTGCCAAATATTTTTGAGCCCTAAGATTCATAGGGTTTTCCTCTGTTAATCGTTTACCAATAGCTAATCCTTTTTCAGTTTCTCCTAATTTATACTGGTGTAAAATTTGAATATCTTCAAAAGTATAATTCTCAGGACTCGGAGCTGTTGGAAAAGCAGCTAACCCTTTTTTATAGAGCTTCTTAGCATCTTTTTCTTTGCCTAAAAGTTGGGTGAATTCCGCTACTTTATAATAATTTTCAGGCGACTTATCTTTTTTTAGGGCTTTGTTATACATATCTAAGGCATCTTCATACATTCCTCGTCTTTCATAAGCTAAAGCCAGTAAACTTGCCGTATTTGCATATCCTTGGAAGGGTTTATACCATTTTTTGACAGCATCAATATCAATATCGTTATCAAAAAAATTGTCTTTATACATCGCCTTATAAAATCGAAATAAGGTAGATTCGGGATGTGCCAATTCTGCCGCTTCCAATCCCTTTAATCCTTCTTGATACTTTCCTAAATACGCTAAAGCATTGGCACGTCTAAATTCGAATGTAGCGATTACTTTTCTTTTATCTTTCTTTTCTTTTCCAGATAATTTTTTGGTTAAATTGAAGAAGTCATCTTTAAGCAATAAATTATAGGATTGTAATGCTGCGGTATAATTTTTATCTGCTAAATGTTTAGAAGCCATTGCGGCTACCTCTGCGATTTGAGTTTGTCCATTTGCTAAAACAGAAAGGAATAAAAAGGCAAAGAAAAGGTGTAGTTTGATATTCATTATTAAAATTTGTTTGTTCAAATATTTCTTGATTCAAGCTAACTGGATTTTAGAAAATCTGCTCTTTACTATAACAACTTTTATGCTTCAAACGTTGCCAACCGAATAGACACTGCCCTTGCATGAGCGACTAAATCTTCGGCATTTGCCATTAATTCGACAGTTTTACCAATATTTTTTAAGCCTTCTTTTGACAATTCCTGAAAAGTAATTTTTTTACAAAAAGAATCTAAAGAGACACCACTGTAAGCTCTTGCGAATCCATTGGTAGGTAAAGTATGATTAGTACCTGAGGCATAATCTCCAACAGATTCTGGACTGTAGTGACCAATGAAAACAGACCCAGCGTTGGTGATATCATTGGCGATTCCTGCGGCTGCTTCGATAGATAAAATTAAATGTTCTGGCGCATATTCATTAATAATATCCACTACATCAAAAACATTATCATTGATTATGGTGCAACTATTTTCTAAAGCTTTAGCAGCGAAATCGCGCCTAGGTAAAGCAGCTAATTGCTTTGTTAATGCTGCTTGCACTCCGTTTACCACTTGTTCATTAGTGGCTACTAAAACCACTTGACTATCTGCACCATGCTCTGCTTGCGACAATAAATCTGCTGCCACAAATGCAGGATTAGCACTACCATCGGCTACCACCATAACCTCAGAAGGGCCAGCAGGCATATCAATAGCTAAACCATTTCGTTGAACCACTTGTTTAGCCGCAGTTACATATTGATTGCCTGGTCCAAAAATTTTGTACACTTTAGGTACTGTTTCTGTCCCATAAGCCATTGCTCCAATCGCTTGAACGCCACCAATTTTGAATATTTTGGTAACGCCTACGAGGTGGGCAGCAAATAAGATGGCAGGATTAACAGAACCGTCTTTACTTGGCGGGGTACACAAGACGATTTCTTTACAACCAGCAATTTTTGCAGGCACTCCCAACATCAAAATCGTAGAAAATAAAGGAGCAGTTCCACCCGGAATATATAAGCCTACCTTATCAATCCCTACACTTTTACGCCAGCATTTTACACCAGGCATTGTTTCAATTACTTGCACAGGTTCTTTTTGGGCAAGATGAAAGGCTTCAATATTCTTTTTGGCTTGTTGGATAGCTGCTTTTAACTCCGCTGGAATTTGAGCAATGGCTGCCTTAATTTCTGTTGCTTCCACTTTTGAATTATCCAAACTGACCTTATCAAACTGGTTAGTAAAGCGTTTAACCGCCACATCACCGAATGTCTGAATATCTTTTAAGATGCCCACTACTTTTTCTTCTAAGGCTGTACCTTCGAAGGTGGGTCTGGCTAGGATTCTGGGCCAATCTTTTCTATTTGGGTTGTTGTATATTTTCATGTTTTAACTCCCCCCGGCCCCCTCTTGAAAGAGGGGGGGATTATGGATGATTTTTTTAGTTTTAAAATTATTTTATACAATGGTATAGGTTAATTCAGTATCATTTGATTCACTAAGTTTGGGAACTCCGATGGCTGCTCTTAATTTGTTGATTGTTTATAGGTATTACTCTAAAATTTTGGCTTTTTCTTAGTAATCATAAATCAGAATTCTTACATCATACATTATAAATCTGTTAAACTTTGCTTATTAGAAAGATTTATGATGTATAAATTCTGATGTAAGATGTATGATTCCAGAACCAATCCCCCCTGCTTTTCAGGGAAGGGCTAGGGATGGGTTTGTGACGGTAATAACCCACCCAAAAACTAGTTCTTTCTACAGCACCATTTTCTCAATAGGTACCACTAAAATCCCTTCTGCGCCATGCTCCCTCAATAAATCTATCACATTCCAAAAGTCATTCTCATTAACTACAGAATGTACAGAACTCCAACTACCTTGTGCTAAAGGAAGGACAGTTGGGCTCTTCATACCAGGTAAAATATCAATGATTTTATCTAATTTTTCGTTAGGTGCATTTAAAAGAATATACTTATAATTTTTAGCTTTTAAAGTCGCCTCAACTCTAAATAGTAACTTATTTAATAAGCCTTGCTTCTCTTTTGCCAATTTAGGATTCGAAATAATAACAGCTTCTGATTTTAAAATTATCTCGACCTCTTTTAGGCCATTAGACAAAAGCGTGCCTCCCGTACTAACTAAATCGCAAATGCCACTTGCCAATCCAATACTAGGTGCAACTTCAACAGAACCACTTATATATTCAATATCTGCTTTTATATTATGCTTGGCTAAATATTGCTCCGTAAGGACAGGGTAGGAGGTTGCTATTTTTTTACCATTAAAATATTGCACACCCTGGTAGCTGACATCTTTCGGAACAGCAAGAGACAATCTACATTTAGAAAAGCCGAGTTTTTTATCAACTCTAATTTCTTTTTGCACTTCTTCGACTACATTTTCGCCTAAGATTCCTACATCTGCAATTCCATTCTCCACATATTGAGGAATGTCATCGTCTCTTAAATATAAAATTTCTGCTGGAAAATTAGTAGATTCAGCAATTAACTTATTTTTTCCTTTGGGAAATTTGATGCTACAATCCTTAAGTAATTTTAAGGAATCTTCACTTAATCGGCCGGATTTTTGGATAGCAATTCTTAATTTGCTCATTAAAATAGGTTGTTTAAAGTATTTAGTCGTGGGGCAAAAATAAAGTGTACAACTTTTTTGAGCAATTGCCTTAGTCCTCCAAAAATTTCCTTGCAGTCAATATTTTAGAGAACTAAAACAATTGCAAGTTGTACACTTTATTTTTCTTTCGCCCCTTAGTAACCAAAAATAAAAAAATAAAAAACGGCTTATCATATGTAAATGATAAGCCGTCTTCTTTCTAAATTATACATACGACACCTTCACCTACTTTTGGTAGTTGTAGAAAAAATGATGACGATGATGTAAATTAAAAAAAATCATAATTTTTTAATAAATTATTCAGCAAAATTAGCTTTTCATTATTAACTTTGCAACCAATATGGTAAAAAATCATTTATTTTATTTATTTTTACCTTTTAGAATATAGTACACCACTAATTTAGCTGTAGAAAACATAAAAAAACACCTAATTTTTTGAACATTTCAACTTCTAAATTCGTACAGTATTTTGTTCTCTGCCCAAGTTAAGCTGAAAACATCAATCATTTTATTTTCTCAGATGAAGCGGAATTAAAGAATAGATAGAAATTAAAAACAAAAAACATTTTTATCAACTTGACATGAGTGCTTCCCTAAAAATTAGGTATTAAAACAAAACCATGAGAGACAACATTGCTTTTTTAGAATTGAAATTCGGGAATATCTATGGTGGTTATGCTAATTTCTTTGCAATTAGTGATATTTCCCTGCTTGTCTTCGACCCTAGTACAAATCGAATTTTTATCGAAAGCTTAGCCATTAACACTGATGTTGATGTTGTTTGGGTAAATTCAAAAACTAACGAACTCGGGCATACGATTGGTCGTTCCCGTCAAGTCATTAATCTACGAACTAGAAGAAAGCGGAGTTATGACGAAGAATTTTCGTTAAATGAACACCAATTAGATAGAGCGTTTAATAATATTCGCCCTACTAGAAGGTATATTAAAAGTTTTTTCTTCAAAAACTTTAGAAAGTACAACATCCGAAATATTGTAACTTTTGATGGAAAAAGAGATATTTTCCTTTGTGAAAAATCTGGAGTTGATTTCAGAGGAACTAAGATATTTGATTTGCAAAAAGCCTTAAATAAGGAGTTTAATTATTTATTCTCTTTAAATAAATTAGGCGTAGCGATTAATTCTCGATTTGATGATGGATATTTGCAATCAAACAACCAAAAATATTGGATACACCCAATTGCAGCTCGTCAATTAAGACCAAGAACAGCAGCATGGGATGCAGCTAGAATGTTTTTGATTTATCAAGAATTTAATGATTATCATGATGATTTCACCATGAAATCTGCATTGCTAGTTAATAAAATTCAAAAGGCAAAAGAAGCAGAAGAGGCGGCTAAAGCTGCAGAAGAAGCTGCTAATCCTACTCCACCACCACCTCCAGAAGCGGAAGCAAAATCTGAGGCAAAACCAGAGGTAGCGGCAGAGGCAAAAGCAGAAGAAAATACGGAAGTCGCTGTGGAGGAAAAGCCAGAAGTAGCCGCTGATGTAGACAAAAAGCCACTTGCTGAGATTAAAAAAATGTTAGAGCCAGAATTAGTAGCATATGCTAATGAGATTGGAATATCAGCAACAGTGGATGATTTGAAAAAAGATACCTTGGAAAAGGTAATAAATAAATTAGGATATAGTTAATATGGAATAGGCATATAAATTATATGCTATTCAAATGAAATTAGCCTAAATTTTATTAGAAATAAACAAAACGGTCATTTGCCAATTGAGGCAAATGGCCGTTTTTGTTTTTGGATTAATATTTGTTGGATAATAATTAAAAGGCACTACTTACCTCCTTTCATCCCTTTCACTATTCCCTTAGTGTCTCTATTTCCTCATTTCTTAGTATTCCTCCCAATTTTTTTTGACTATTACACACACTAAAAAGGTATGAGTAAAGAATTGTTTCAAAAGGCTATCCTATGGATAATTATTATTTTTATTCCAGGAACTACTTTTTCCCAATCTCAAAACATGACCCTGCAATCAAATTGGGATGAATCTAATTACAACTATAATGACGTTTGGGGCTATGTAGATAATGAGGGTAATGAATATGCCATTATGGGTTCCAAGGATAAAATATATTTCTTTAATATCACCAATCCTACTAGTCCACAAAAAATTGCTGAATTTGCTCCTGGAAGTAATACCTCTTGGAGAGATATAAAAACTTTTGACCATTATGCATATGCTGTTTCTGAAGGATTGAGCAATGAAGGCTTAGTAATTTTTGATTTATGTTCCATCAGTGAAGGAATAATCAATCAAGTTTATCAAGAAAATACTGATTTCGGGAAAGCCCATAATATATTTATTGATGCAACAACGGAAATACTATATGTGGTAGGTTCAAATACCAAATCCGATGGGTTAATAATTTACGATTTGGGAGAAAATCCAAGTCAGCCTACCCTAATTGGGAAAAAAAACTTAACAGGAGGGTATGTTCATGATATTTTTGTTAAAGATAATTTAGCATTTTGTTCCCATGGATATAAAGGACTATATATTTATGATGTAAGTAATCCTAATACGCCATTGTTGAAAGCCAATTTGAATACAAATGGCTACAATCATAGTAGCTGGGGGCTAAACCAAGATAACTTATTGATTTATGCGCAAGAAATACCAATTGGTATGCCTTTAGGCGTTTTAGATTACAGTAAATATCTAGATAATGATTTAACGACTATTTCTACATTTAAGGAGCCATTATTAAGTCCAGCTTCGACCCAGAGTACTGCCCATAATCCATATGTAGTTGGCGATTATGCCATAGCTTCTTATTACGAAGATGGAGTGGTGATTTTTGATGTTTCCAACCCACTACAACCCGAAAGAGTGGCTTATTATGATACATATCCGTCCAATAGTACTTATAATGGTTATGAAGGATGTTGGGGTGTTTATCCTTTTTTGCCCTCTGGAAATATTTTGGCCTCGGACATAAATAATGGATTGTTTATTATTAAACCAAATTTTGCATTATCAACCAGTTGCAATAATGGCAAAAAAGATTGGAATGAATCAAATATTGATTGTGGAGGAGTTTGTGCATTATGTACACCTTGTATCAAAGAAATTTGTGATAATAATATTGATGATGATAGAGATGGCAAAATTGATTGTTCAGATGAGAGTTGTGATTGTACTTTAAGCCAAGCTACTATTGATGTTAAAATTATTTTAGAAGGGTTTTTGGATGAAAACAGTGGACTTATGTCCTCTTTATTAAAAGATGGGGATATATTGCCTAATTATCAACCTTTTAAAGTTGCTCCATTTAATTATGGAGGGATAGAACAGGTGGATGCAATGCCGTCAGATGCGGTCGATTGGGTTTTAGTAGAAGCTCGTCATCCGGATTATTTAGATTCAGTACTTGCAAAAAAGGCATGTATTTTGCGAATAGATGGGTCAATCATTCAAAGTGACGGTAGGGTAGGTGTTCAGTTTGAAAATTTATCTGCCAATCAAATACATTTAGTAATTAGAAATAAAGGGCATTTGGCAGTTATGAGTAGAGGACTACTGGACCTTACTCCAAATACGGTTACCTATGATTTTACTAGTAGTACTGAAAAAGCAATGGGTAACGACCAATTAAAATTGAAAGGGAACTATTATTGTTTATATGCTGGAGATTTTGACCAAAATGGAATTATTAATAGTCAAGATTTTAATATTTGGAAACAAAATAGCGCTTTAGTTAATAGGTATCTTTCATGGGATGCAGACGGGAATGGGATTATTAATGTACTTGATTTTAATTATTGGAAAATAAACCGAAGTAAAATAGGAGAACCAATGATTCAGTATTAAGAAAAAAGTACACTCAATTTCTAGACCTTATGCTACAAAAACAAGGTATTGAAGAATAAAGTCTACCATAAAATAGAAAGAACTTCCAAGACTTAAGCCTTGGAAGTTCTTTCTATTAGAATAAATTGAAGGAAAAGCATCAAGAATTAAATTGCTACTACCTCTTTAACCTAACTGTTTGTCATTATCCAATTTATTGAATAACTTATTTAGTCGATACATTTCATCTAATGTTTCATCCAAATACACTTGAAATTCAGGAATTCGTCTGACGTGTTTTTTTATGCGATGAGACAAAGATTGCTTTAATCGATGATATTCTTCTTCCATTTGCAAAATTACAGCTTGTTTATTTTCCGTATTATAAACACTCAAGTATATTTTAGCTTGACTGAAGTCTGGGGTTAATTTTACAGACGTTACGGTGACCAATACCCCAGAACCATAAATGTAGCTACCTTCTTGCTGCAAAACAATACCAAAATTTCTTTTAATAATTTCGGCAACTTGTAAATTTCTTTTGGATTCTTTAGCCATTGTTAAGTTACTTTTGAAAGTATTCAATTTTTTTAATTATAAAAAATGTTGCCTTTCAATCTTTTGAAAAAATACTTTTTGCAAAAATATGGTTATTTTAAGCATCACTTACAACAAAATAAACACGTTGTAAATTTTTGTTAAACAAGCTGTGGTGATTTTAACAAAAATTCAAATTTTACGCTAACCACCGACCAATGTGTTATAAAAAAAAGCTAAACCGAAAGGCTCGATTTAGCTTACAAAGTATCTTATTTAAAAGTTCCAATCATTACCAACTCATATCATCTTCAGACTCCACTTTAGGAGTTTCTTCTGCTGCTTCAGGAGTTTCGGTAACTTCAGTTGTTTCAGCAACTTCAGTTGTCTCTGTAGCAGGAGCTTCAGTTGTTGATTCGGAACTTGTAGAATTTTCACTTCCTTCAGGATTATCAAATTCACCTGCTGCTCTACGTGCCTCGTATTCTTCGTGGCGACGTGTGTACTCATCATAATCATAATCGGGCATCAACTCGGTTTTAACATGAGTGACAACCTCTTCTAGGCTAGAAAGAAAACGATTAAAGTCTTCTTTGTAAAGAAAGATTTTATGACGCTCATATCCGTCGCCGTTGAATCTTTTTGTACTTTCCGTAAGGGTTAGATAGTAATCATCCCCTTTGGTTCTGCGAACATCAAAGAAGTAAGTTCTTCTTTTACCAGCACGCACCTTTTTGGAATAAACACTCTCAAATCTCCTTTGGTTCTCGTTATCCACTTTTATAAAATTTTGTTATAAAAAAAGAAAATAATAATAAATCAATTCATTATGATATATAAGGATGAACTTGAGTTATTATATAATCATTAACTAATTACTTTACAAAAGTAAGTAATTACCGAATAAATCACAAAGACATTTTTTTTAATTCGGATATTTTTTTTCTATAATTTTTTTTATTGCTTAAATAATTGATAATAAGAAGATTAAGTATGTAAAATGAAAGTAATTGAAATTTTTATTTTTATTTTTGGGAGACAAAATTAGGATTTTTGAAAAATAATCCGAATTAGGACTATTGTTCACAAATGAAAATAATCCTAAAAAAAAATTATCGAGGATTATTTTTTCGATTATAAATTTTAGGCAAGGTTTTTATAGGTATAGTTAGCGTTCCCCTCCTTCATTTTAAAAATTAAAATGTCTGATCTAGACAGATTTATCCATTTTTTAATTGATTTTAATATATTTTTAAAAAAATGTAAAAATTAAACAATTAAGTAATGTGATACTTCCAAATAATACATTAGATTTGTACTCCCTTAGACTGGTGCTGTAAATTGTAAGTACAGAAAATACCATAATAAAATTTTTGAATTATATTTTTTTCACACGGTTAAATTTTTTTGATTTAATCTAAATAGAAGAAATATAACTACATCACTTTTTTAGCGTCAGATGTATAATCAAAAAAATGATTTTTACATTAATTAGTGATAGCTTGTGAAGTGTTATTTTTGTTTGAACAAAAACTAAATATTTTTTTTAAAAAAGTTTCGGTCAACCATTTTTTTTATTCAAAAATTTTCTCAAATTTGTACTCCACTTTAATTAGATGACGGGACAACCTCATTAAAGTGAATATCACCTAAAAATTTTGATACAAACATTTTCTAATTCACAAAAAAGAAATTGTTTGTTAAAAGTTGTCTTTCTTACAACTACACAATCTAAATAGGCAGACATACTTTTATTAAAAGACTGAACTATTAATATTCGAAAGGATATTAGTGTAAAAACGTTTTGTCTACTGAGAAAACTATTACTAAACTACGGCTCCCACACAGAGGCGAAATCAATCAGGAGAATGGTAAAAGATCACACAGCCGTTTGGGATAGTTGCCTGGATACTATACGCAGGAACGTCAATTCCCAAAGTTTTAAGACTTGGTTTGAGCCTATCAAACCAGTCAGGCTGGCTAATGAAGCACTAACAATTCAAGTCCCTAACAAATTCTTTTACGAATGGTTAGAGGAACACTATGTACAATTACTGAAACGCACTATCCGCGAAGCATTAGGAGATACTGGAAGATTAGAGTATCAAATTTTGATGGGCAAAAGAAAAGCACTCCAAAAGGCTAAAAAACAGGGAGCTTCTTTTAAACAAAAAAAATCTATTGAGCCTGGAGCGATGTCTGGTTCCCAAATTAAGAATCCATTTGTGATTCCGGGAATTAAGAAAATGAAAATCGACCCTCAATTAAATCCTAATTACTCATTTGATAGTTATATAGAAGGTGATTGTAACAGATTAGCTCGTTCTGCTGGTATGGCAGTAGCGAAAAATCCAGGAGGTACCGCTTTCAACCCTCTAGTAGTTTTTGGAGATGTTGGTTTAGGCAAAACACACTTAGCACAAGCTATTGGTAACGAAGTGCTTCGAAATCACGAAGGAAAGACTGTACTATACGTCTCTTCTGAAAAATTTACCAATCAGATAATTCAATCCATTAAGAATAACGCGGTTAATGACTTTGTGAATTTTTATCAATTAATTGATGTCTTAATTGTAGATGATATTCAATTTTTAGAAAATAAGAAAAAGACACAGGAAATATTTTTCCATATATTTAATCAATTGCACCAAACTGGTCGTCAATTAATATTGACTTCTGATAGACCTCCGAAAGATATGGATGGTATGGAAGCTAGATTGATTTCGCGATTCAAATGGGGATTGTCAGCAGACCTTCAAACTCCTGACTTAGAAACTAGAATGGCTATTCTAGAATCTAAAATGAATAAAGAAGGGATTGATATTCCAAATGATGTTACAGAATTTATCTGCTACAACATCAAAAATAATATTCGAGAGCTAGAAGGAGTGATGGTTTCTTTAATGGCACAATCGTCATTAAACCGCAGAGAAATAGATGTAGACCTTGCAAAAGAGGTGATAAAAAACTTCGTCAACCAAATCAACAAAGAAATTACAGTCGAATATATTCAGGAACTTGTTGCTGACTATTACGAATTGGATGTACTAAAATTGAAGGGGCAAACGAGAAAACGGTCCATTGTAATTGCTAGACAATTATCAATGTTCTTGGCTAAAAAGCTAACAGATAAATCCTTAAAGGCTATTGGAGCAAATTTTGGTGGAAGGGACCATAGTACCGTTATCTATTCTTGCAAAGCAGTACAAGACATGCTTGATACGGATTTAATTTTTAATGATACGGTAACAGAACTTGAGAAAAAAATTAAAATGAGTTTAAACGACTCATAAGCGCGGGAGACTAAACAGAAAAAACTACACCATCAAACAAAACGCAACAAGATAAACAACATAAGAGTAATAAAATAAAGATAAAAAAAGAAGGAAGCTACCAAAAATAGCTTCCTTTTTTATCTTTTGAAAGCGCTAAGAAAAAAAGTGGAAAATAAATTTTTTACCACTTGTTTGTAATATAAAGATGTTATATCTTTGCGCTGCTTTACAAGAAAAGCATTTTTTTACCTACATATTTTCAACGAAATTTGGTAAAATTCAGACAAAATCACTTGGAGAAGTGGGAGAGTGGCTGAATCCACCGGTTTGCTAAATCGACGTGCCCCAAAAGGGTACCGCGGGTTCGAATCCCGCCTTCTCCGCCATTTTCTTGGCATCCTATTTGGGTTCTAAGAATCGAAAGATTTATCAAAAGTTCGTTTGATAAATCCTTCGACCAACGGTTGTTGGAAAACGTTCGGGGCGTGGCGCAGTCCGGTTAGCGCACCTGCTTTGGGAGCAGGGGGCCGCAGGTTCGAATCCTGCCGCCCCGAC
>CALJVJ010000293.1 GCA_937974625.1 uncultured Saprospiraceae bacterium | reverse complement strand
CAGTCGTACATCTTGTAGAAAAAGAGTACGGTGACAACATTGCTGCCACCGTTTTCTCAAGTATGTCCTTTTAACCTTTTTCAAAAAAAATCAGTTCTTGGGATGATAACCGTTTTGATACGATAAAAATTTATCTACTGCCTTTTTCAATTGATTTCTTTTTTCAATGGGTTGAAAACCTATGGTAAAAAGAATCAAATGAAAAACTAATAGCAGTGGTAAATTTTTATCAATATTAAAGTACACTTAATCGGTTAAAGGGCTAGGGAAAAGCCCTTTTAAAATATACTTAATTCGGTTTTATCGGTTTTTACTGATTTCCTAGAATTCTTTAATCCTAATGAAGTTTAGCGAATAAACGCTTTGTAAATTAATACACCAATAAGACGCTTTAAATTCCAAAAAGTATATTTTTCAAAAGTTATTGATTTTAACTTGTGTTAAATTCGTATGTTTAAATAGCTGGATATCAGTATAAAAAGATAGTTAAAACGTTTTATGTTAAAAAGTGTTAAGGTGAAAAAGAAAGTTAAGAGGTTAGGAAAAATAGGAATTTTGATAGTTTGATTGCTATCTTGTGTATTAAAAAACCAATGCGAAATAACCTTTATTTACCACTTTTTATCAGTTTAATTTTCTTTCCTACTTTAAGCTTTAGCCAAATCCTACAGGATAGAGTTTTTACTGCCGAGCAATTAAAAGCCGATTTTGTCGTGCTAAAAGAAGCCATGAAAGCTGTTCATCCTGCCCTTTATGATTATCAAACACCTGCGGAATTTGAGGAACGATGTCAAACCGTAGAAAAAGCATTAAAAGATGGAATGACAGAATTAGATTTTTTACTGCAAGTATCGACGATTACAAAGTCTATTGGATGTGCACATACCATCACTTATCCAATTAATAATAAAGCAGAATCAAAACGACTAAATAAATTACCAATAGAAAAACGAGATACTTTTAATTATTTACCCTTCAACGGAAGCTTTAGAAACTACCGACTTTTTGTTGGCACAAGTCAAGATTCCCTTTTAAACCCAACAGACGAAATATTTTCAATTGATGGTCATACAGTAGCGGAACTAGAACAAAAGGTTGTTGAATACCCTAGCAGTTCTGAAGATGGGGTAGGAAGCAGGTTAAAAGATTTTTTTGCAAAAGAAGGCATATTAAGGAAAGTTTACACTACTTTTTATCCAGTTAAAGATTCCGTAGAGGTCGAGTTAGGTAGCCAAGAGAAAAGGGTGAAACAGTATTTTAAGACGCTGAACGCTCATGAGATTTCAGCTGTTCCAGAGCCAGCTTATGATACTACACAATGGGATTTGAAGTTTAGAGAGGACAAGTTTAAAAAGAAGTATGCACACACATTTAATTCCATATTTTTTTACCAACACCAAGAAAAAGACGTTGCAACTCTCAGAATTAAAAGCTTCCAATCGGATTCTAAGAAGATGCTGAATTTAATATTTGAAGACCTAAAGGCAAAAAATACGAAAAACCTAATTATTGACCTTAGAAGGAATGGAGGTGGAGACCCGCGTCCGGTAAACACATTATTATCCAAAACTTTATCAAAGACGCACACTTATTCTTTAGCTAAAAGAAAAATTCCCTCAGAGATTAAACGAAATAAACAGAAAGAATTTTTCTTAGCTCCATTTTTCCGTTCCATTCTTATAGGGAGCCTATTCAAAAAAAAGAAGGAAGCTGGTAAAAAAGTATTGACTAAAACAATAAAACCAGATAATGAAAATGGATTTAAAGGAAGCATATATGTATTAATGGATGGGGGAGTTGGTTCAGGTACTTCGATGTTTTGTGCTATTTTGAAAAATGATGAGCGAGCTACCTTTTTAGGAGAAGAAACGGCTGGGGCAGCTCAGGTGACCAATGGTGCACTTTATTTTTTTCCAAAAGCACCTAATTCAAGTATTTCTATTCGGATTCCTAGGTATAAATTTAATCATCAGATAACTGGGGGTAAAAAGGGTCGAGGGGTAGAACCAGATTATATAGTAAAAGAAACAATTGAGTCTTTCAAAAACAAGGAAGATTTAGGGTTGAAAAAAGTGTTAGCCTTGATAGAAGAATAGGAAAAAATAAAAGTGGGTACGTTATATATTCCTATTTCCTAAAATAAATAGGAATATTTTCCGCCTCATATCTTTCTCCTGTAGATAACTCTACTTCAATTTTAAATAAGAATTCATGATTCAATTCAGGCGCTTTCTTCAATCGTATTTTTAAGGCTTGTTTTTTAATGTTTTCAGTTTGATTAGCGAGATAGTCCGTAAGTGGCAAAGTATCTTCGTTAAAGCCATCGAGGTAAACTTCCAATAAATCACTAATTGAACTATTTGCTAGGTGGTCGTTATCAAAGTCATTTAAAGTAGTAATAGAAAGATGCGCTAATTTTTCTGTTTTTGACCCATCAAATCCGCCGATAAAAGAGCAAGCCATTGCGGAGTTCATTAAACCTACAGAAGGTGATAACGAGGCATGATAATCAGCTTGATAATGCATGAAAATACCTACGTTTTCTGAAAATGTAATGGTATCTACAGCGTTGACAACTTCAAAACCATACATTTCACCTTTGTAAACATATGCATCTAGTCCTTGAATATCAAAATAACGAAAGGAGTCAAAATCTACACCATCGCAGGAATCTCTAAGTTTTTCTTTGCTACAACTAGGAAAAATAAAGCCTATGCTGAATAGCATCGTTAATAAGATGGTCTTATAATTATTCATGATTTATTTTTTATTGAAAGACCTTATTTTTTTTAAAATGGTTGGGTTGGATTTTGAAAATCTGCAAATAAAATTTACTCAATTCTTTCCTTTAGCAATTTGAATGGCTACTTCTAATTGTTCATCTATTCCTTCTTTAATCCCAGCAATTGATTTTCTAACAAGAATATCAGGTTCTATCCCAATACCATGAAACTGCGAACCATCATGTTTAATTACTTTCTTCCCTGTCCATCTTATATGGTACCCTCCAGGAATGCTAAAAATATTAATATCTCCGTTAGTACCTGCTGTAGGTTCTCCAACTATGGTAGCTAGGTTATATCCTTCAATATAGCTTAAAAAGGATTCCGCATAACTAATTGCTCTTCCATCTGTGATAAATATAATTTTCTTATCGCCTAAGAATGGAGCGGTTGGTTTCATTTCATCTGTCCAATTTGATATCCTAAATCCAGTTGGTACTTGATGGTCAGGATAGACTATTTGTGGAACTTGCATCCAGTTTGTAGTGGTATCATTTGTAATCATCAGATGCTTTATAAATTCATGATTGGAATTAGGATATCCTCTCAGGTCACAAATTATCGCTTCACTTTTGACTAACCGAGGGAATAGCTCCTTAATCTCTTCCATTGAAATATTATTGAAATTTAGATATTCTATTCCATCTTCAATTCGTTTATTGGTGTATTCATTTACCATAAATGGAGGAAACTCTCTTGAAATATGTATAGACCGTGTTAAAGAGATATCCATCGAATTTATAGTCAGATTTATCGTCGAGCCTTCTTCTCCTAGAAGGCTTTTATACTGTGCAGCGTACTTTAGGAAACCATTAGTAGCAGCCGATATTCTAGATTCAATTTTTTTAAAATATTCTTTAGCCGCTATGCCATTTATATGAGTAACCTCATCACCAACTTTCAGTTTAAATCTAGTTTCTAACAGATTAGTAATATTATTATTATCGGCTAACACATTAGTTATTATCAATTTGTTTTCAATCCATTCCCAATAAAATGGAGGAGTATACGCTCTATTTATAGTGTGTCCTCCAGATACTCCAACGTGTCCATCTTTCAATGGAGACATCATTTGTTCAATAGTAGTCAAGTGATCTTCTTGAGTTATATCTGTAAAACTCTTTTCCAAAGCTTTTTCTAGTTCCTGATTCCAGTCAACATTAACTACATCATGATATGGATAAAAGTGTTGAAATACATTGTAAATTATAATAACATTTCCAAGACGAGCGGATGTTTTTCGAAGATCTGTACGATAATCCTTCAAGTTACTTTTCAGTTGTTTAAGTGCTTCATGGTTAGGTCTAGGATAAGTACCCAAATAATCCTTATCCAAAACAATGGGAAGTGAAACTGTTAAATTATTTTTTATTTCCTTTGAAATAGTAGCATCCATTTCGGGATTTGAATCAAACAAACTACCTTTTGATACCCCGTTTTCTACAATTACTTTAGCGCTTTTATAAGACTCACCTTGGTGTTGCGAACCTAAACCTAATCCTTCATGCTGCCAAAAAACTTGTGTTAAAGTAGAAGAATCTAAAGGCAATATTTCATAAGAATTATTTTCTACCTCTTTATCGGAAGTATTGAATTTAATAGATGGAGCAATAGGTTTAAATAACTCATTAAGCACTTTTACTAGTTGTTCATCATTCCTACAATGCTGAATTTTTTCCGCACCATATAATGCAAATTGGTCCCAATTTATGGATGAAGCCTCATCACTAGGATGAAAATATTTTACATAACCATATACTTTAGCGAATGCCACTAAATTTGTAGTATTAATCTTAGGTTCGTTTTTACAATTGATGGTAATTATGAAAAGGAATGACAAAACAAAAAATCGCATAGTGATTTGGTTATTTACAAGGAGAATGAACTTAAAGCCATAACTATGTTTTGGATAAGTGTATTGCACCGACTTATTAGTTTAATATTAATATTTCTCACAACGCCTCAACTACACAACGAATTAGAAATCAATATTTTAGCCTATGCCATAGTGAGAAATTAAATTTGGCAATTACTTTTTTAAAAATAGCTGCTACAATATATTTCAGTTTTTTTATGACAGAAAATAAAATTATTAGTAGGGCTGTTGTTTAAACAAATTTCTATTTCGATAAGATTAGCATAGCTAAAAGTGTTCAATCTAATAATATCACTTGTGTTGTTATTTTAGCGCATGACTCTGCGATGGAAGGTGGGGTGATAAAGAAATTGCCAGATTTTACTTTTGTTTAAAAATGAGTTAGTACTTTATAAGGCAAAGACGCAGAGGGCATATTAGCGTAGCAATTCCGCCAGCATATCTGGTGCAATATTCCCTCCACTAATCACAGCTACGGTTAAAGCGTGTTTAGGTAAAATATCAGACCTAAATAAAAAGGAAGCGGTAGTGACAGCTCCACTTGGCTCTGTAATTAAACGGTTTTTGAGTACCATTAATCGCATGGCCTCTTTGATTTCTTCCTCGCTTACGGTAATAATATCATCTACAAAAGCTTGGATATGGGCAAAGGTAATATCCCCAATTTGAGTTGCGCGCATGCCATCAGCCATCGTTTGTCTGGTTTGGCTGATAGGCAATTTTTGGATGCTTCCTTTTCGAAAACTTTGTTGCGCATCATTGGCAATTTCAGGTTCTACGCCTATAATTTTTGTATTTTTTCCACTTAATTTTAAGGCAGCGGAAATACCACTAATCAAGCCTCCGCCTCCTATTGGGACTAGGACTACACCAACATCTGGTAATTCTTGGACTATCTCCATACCCACAGTCGCCTGTCCAGCAATAATGGTTTCGTCATTAAATGGAGGAATCATCACATAATTATGCTTAGCCGCTAAATCCTCTGCCGCCATTCTCCATTCTTCCACTCCACCTTCTTGGAGCAGTAAGACTTCTGCGCCCATTGCTTTTGTATTGGCCACCTTTATTTCTGGAGCAATAGCAGGCATAACAATCGTCGCTTTTATGCCCATTTTTTTAGCAGCATAAGCCACTCCTTGCGCATGATTACCACTAGAAAAAGCAATAATGCCTTGTTTTTTTTGAGCCTCAGATAGAGAAGAAATTTTGTTGTATGCTCCCCTCAATTTAAAAGCGCCACCTATCTGAAGGTTTTCAGGCTTAAAAAAGAGTTGTCTATCTGGAGTATTATTATGGAGTGGGATTAATGGAGTACGAACGATGACTCCTTCTAATCTTGTTTGAGCTGCATGAATATCGGCTAATGTTATCATAATTGTAAAGTTAATTTATCGTCGCTTTTTTAACATAAACGACCATTAAAATAGCATTTGTAGAAATTGCTAGACCATTCATTTAATTTAAAGTGCTTTTTACCCATTTTTGATGATGCAGGTTAATTTTCTTGATTGCTAAAGTAGATACATCCAATTCATCTACTGCATCTTTCAAACCATACCTTCTGACCTTATTTCTTAGATAAGCACCACAAAGATGAAAACCGATACAGTTTGGGTTTTGGCTTAGTGTTTCAAGAATATTCCCATATTCTATCGCATCAATATGTCTATCTTCTTTTGGTGGCCAGCCATCTGTTTTAGAGGGTAACCAAGTAGCACTATCTGCTAGAAGGATGGGTTTATTTGTGAAGTTTGCCCAACGTTGCATTTTTTCCCCAATCGTATTGGTCGCTGCGAAACATTGGAAAGAAAAAACATCTACGTAGGGTAGTGCTGCTTTTATTACCGCTTCTGGTAAAGGCTGCATTGCCTCATATCTATCCCCAAGAATTAAATGGTTGGAATCATATCGTTTAATAGATGCGGTAATAACTCGATAATACGTACTTGCTAAATCAAAAAGGTCTTTTTTACCCGCAGAAGATTTTAGTTTATCAGGGTCAAACAGTGGTGCTTTCCAGGCATTATCAGTACGATTATGTACCCAAGTTGGACAATCCGTAAAAAAATAACCAATTAGATTTGGGTCTTCTTTCATTCTAGCACATTGATCTCTTGCGACATAATCACACCACTCTTCGAATCCTTTAGAGCGAATATCTGGTAAGCGAGTTTCCGTCTCCCATTGATGAGATTCAATAAAAGGTAGTAGGTGACAATAAGGCATATCTAACCACTGGTATTCTTCATAAGTAAAACTGCGAGAATGCTGTTTGTTCTGAGCATTGAAAGTGACTAATTCCTGATTCCAACCCAAGGTATTAAAGCCCCAATCCATCAAATCTTTCTGAACCGATGCTAGCCATTTTTTCATACTATTATCATATTTTTTAGCCCAAATTTCCCCACTATTAAGATGTCTTAAAGTGGCTGCATCTACATGATTTAAACCAATGGACCAGAATGGTTCTCCTTTTGGATTTATTAACAACCACCGACCCTTTTGTTTTTTAATTTTAAAGAATTGACCACTAGTTTTTTTGGGAATTTGTGTAGAAGCGCACTCTAAATTAAAGGCATTTAAACCTAATGAAACCCCCAACGTTTTATGGATAAATTGCCGTCTTTTCATAGTTGTTAATTATGGTTTTAAGCCTATTTTCATAATGGGTTGGACGATTATACTTTATAGTAAAATCAAAAAGGCTTTAAACATAGTTAAAAAATGGAGTACCTAAAATTGTTTAAAGATACTCCATTCGATAACTTAATTTACATTGTATGAAATTAAAATTCTATAGAATTTTAAGTATTAGGCAGGATTCTGAGATTTGCCTTACTCAACAACTAACTTAGTCGTCGCAAAATAGCCTGCATCATCTCTTAAAATTATTTATTTTCTAGATGATTTCTCAAAAGTCAGTACCGAGGAATTTTAAAAGATTGTGTGAATGATATATTGATTTAGGCAGGAAGAACGATTGGTTGAAAAAGCTAAAGAACAGAACCTAGAACATGTTTAAAAAGAATGACCTAGCTTTCCCACCCGCTTTGCGGTTCTCTCCTTTGAATGTCCTCTGGACATTCACCCTTCGGGAACAGTCGTTCATCCTGTAAACAAAAAGCGGGCAGCCAATTCCCTTCGTTGGCCACCCACAATCCTACGAGAAAGTAGTGTTTCTGAAAATATAAACGTTTAAAAGCCTAAATTGGTGTCAAATAGTTACGAAATACCAGCGAAATGCTAAAAATTAGTCATATAAAAATTGTCTGTATAAATATTATTTTATTGTTGATAATTAGCTGTTTTTGTGCATGTTACCTACCTCAAGGAGCATTTATAGGAAAGCCAATAAATAGTATGAATTCACTAAATGATTCAATTTTAATTTCATTACCAACTGAATTTCAAGTTTATAATCATTTTAAAGTTACGTATGTTAAAAATAGTGAAGTATTTGAAGCGGTAAAGCACAGCGATTCGACTATTGTATTTTTTCCTAAACTAAAATTGGAAACGGTGGAAAAAGTTGAATTTAGAGTAGAAGTAGGTATCACCCCTTTTTTTACAAAAAATAAAACAACTTCCTTTTTTAAGTAAATTTTTCGCTTTTCTATGACCAACAAACTCAATTTAAAAACTTGTACTTTTATTTTAAAAAAGTAATTTTACAATTTAAAAATTATCCACATAGCAAAAAAAATGAAAATCAAAACATCCCTTTCAATCCTTTTGCTCCTTTTTTCTTCTATCGCCTATACCCAAATTATTACTTTTTCGGATGTAGCCAATCTACCAGCAACTCGTAGTGCCATTTGTTCAGCAAATGATGGTGAAAATATTTATGTAGGAAATGGATTTGGTGGGCATACCATAGTTGGCTCAGAAATTTTTAAATACAATACGTCTAGTGGTATATGGACCATCTTTACCTCTAAGTCTATTCCTAAAAGATATGCTTCGGCAGCTGTTGTCGACCAAAAGCTATATGTGATGAATGGTCTTTTATCGGATGGAGGTTTGAATAGTACCGTGGAAGTAATCGATTTAAAAGATTCAACAATTTCCTATACGACTGATAATCCATTTCCTGCAAGAGCAGCAGGGATTGCAAAATGGGATGGGAAAATATATACTTTTGGCGGTTCGGTCAGTAGAGCTACCTTTTCCAATAAATTAATGGAATTTGACCCAATAGAAGCAAATTGGACTCCTTTAGCGGATATGCCATTTAGAGCCGAAACGAAAGGCGAAATAGTCAACGGAAAGTTATATGTATTTGGTGGATATAATGGCACTACCTTAAATAAAATGGCCATTTATGATATTGCAACAAACACTTGGGAAACTTCATTAGAAATGCCATTAGGTGTTTCTGCACATGCTACAGCAATAGTAGGAGATAAAATCTATCTTACGGGGGATTATAATAACTTAAAGTCTTTAATTGAATTTGAGACTAAGAATAATAGTTTTAAAATAATTACCGAAACTAATTTAATTGGTAGAAGACACTGTGCTTCAGAAGGGCTCAATGGACGCTTATTTGTAATTGGAGGAAATATTACATCTAAAATTCAAAGTGCAATTTCAAATGTCCAAGTAGTTGCTATATTAGATGGGAACTCGATAAGGCCTTAGAAAGAAAATAAAAATAGGCGTTTCATCAGTATATATGGTAAACTATTATTTTTTACAACTGTCCCAACACAAACTTCAAAGCCTGCTCCTCAGAATAATAAGTGCCATTCTTTCCAAATTGAGCAAACCCTACATGGCCACCTCGTTTTGGTACTTCTAAAAAAATATGAGGATTACTTTTAGCTTCCTCAAAAGGGTAGGAGCTATCACTTAAAAAAGAATCATTTTCAGCATTTAGAATGTAGGTTGGAATCGCTACATTGGGAAGGAAAGGTTTGCTGCTAGCTTTGGTGTAGTAATCTATTGCTCCTTCAAAGCCAGACACTTTAGCCGTTACATGATGGTCAAATTCATAGAAAGTCGTATATTTTTTAATTGCTTTCAAATCAAAAGTGCCTGGATATTGCGCTTCTTTTTGTGCTGTTTTTTCATATAATTTACCCAAAAATCGCCGAACATAAACTAAAGAATTAAATCTACCAGCGTCTAAACCTTTAGCTGATTCTACTAAATCTATAGGTACGGAAACAGCAATTGCCTTTTTTAATAAAGGATGGACATTTTTACCGTTTCGCCCAACATAATTTAGGGTCACACTACCGCCTAAACTAAAACCAATTAGGATAATTTCTTGATAGTCATAGTTTTCACCGATATAATCCAAGACAAATCCAACATCTGTAATTTCTCCACTGTGATACATTCTTAAAGACCGATTCATTTCTCCACTACATCCCCTAAAATTTAAGCCGACGCCATCATAACCGTTTTGATTAAATACCTTTATCATGCCTAGAACATAAGGTCTCCCAGCATCCCCCTCCAATCCATGCAACACAAGTACTAATTTTTTATGTCCCTTTTTAGACCAATCCAAATCTAAAAAATCATCATCAGGGGTAGTGATTCTTTCTCGTGTAGTAGCAACACCTTTTATTACTCTAAATAAAGAAGGGTAAATACTTGCCGCGTGCCCATTTTGAAAGAGTAAGGGAGCTTTATAAGAAGATGTGATGATTGGCATAATTATTTTTATAAGTAGGTCCGCTGTCCCTCGTAAAGTTCTGTTAAAATAACGACGTATCGAAAAATAAAACTATCAATTCATATGGAAAAGACTTAAATTGCGCTAAATAAAATTCTCAATATGCAATTTTTTAAGACAATTAAATCCTTCCTCCCTAAAAAAACTTCTAGCTTATTATTGGTGGCAGGTTTATTTTGCTTTACCGCGGTAGGAACTTCTTGTGGTAGTAATAAAACAGGATGTCCAGTGAATGAAAGAGCAGCAGGAAAGACGAATCGAAAAGGAGAGTTATCTAACAAAAAAGGAAAATCAAACCTATTTCCTAAAAAGGTTAGAAAGAAGATGCGCAGCTAATAAGACCGTTGTTTATCAAATGTCCTTAGCGTCAATAGCTTGTTTTAAGCCTTCGCCTATTAAATTAAAAATTAAGACCGTCAGAAATATAGCTAATCCTGGGAAAACAGCCATCCACCAGTTAGCTTCGGCTCCTCTCGCGTTTTTGAGTAAAGTTCCCCATGTTACTTGTGTGCTACCATCTAGTCCAATACCTAAGAAAGATAAGGTTGCTTCTGCTATAATAGCACCTGCAATACCAAATGCCACCAAAATCATCACTGGGCCAATTGCATTAGGCAAAGCGTGTTTAGTGAGGATACGCCAATCCGAAAACCCCATTGCCCTAGCAGCTTGAATGTAGGGCATATTTCTAACTCGAAGTAATTCTGCTCTAAAAAATCTAGCAATACCCGTCCAACCAAAAAATCCAATAATTAGAATAATTGGCCAAACTGATTGAGTACTAAAAATAGCGGCAAACACGATGATTAAGAGTAATTTAGGGATAGAATTTAGAACTTCAATCAACCGCATTACCAATAAATCTAGCGGGATATTAATTGTTTTTGAAGTATTTAGAAATTTTTGCAAGCCTTTTGCGAAGAGATTGGTGACTACAAAAAGACCAATGAAAATAGCAATACTTTTTAATAATTCACCAGAATTATCTTTTAAAGATAATTGATAGGACCGACTAATAAAGGCAAAATGAATGGCAGCAAAAAAAGTTAAAACATTCAGCACAATAGTCAAAAGGGGTAATTTTAATCCTTCATCCCCAAAATAACCTGCCAATCCACCCATAAATAAACCTATAATCGTAGCAATTAGCATAGATAGTAAACCTACTTTAAGTGCTACTCTGACGCCTTCTAAAATTCCCGCTGCGACATCTCTGCCATATTGGTCTGTACCAAACCAATGCCAAGCCCCTTCGCCATTTTGTGGCCCTAAAGGGCTTTTAAAATGGATGTTCTCTTTATCCATATATCCAGAAGAATAAGGGATAATCGGATAAATAGCTTGGTCATATTTTTGTTCATGCCAATAAGAATTTATTCGGTAAGCCTTCGTTTTTTCTGCAAGTCCTAAGTCAATTAAATATTTTTTAAAAATTGGAAAATGGCTTTCTCCATCAGTTTTAGTATAAATAGGAACATCTCCAACTAGGAAAGGATTTAGAATAGCAATCCATAACAAAATGACAAATACTCGAAAAGACCACCTAGCTCCCCGATTCTGTTTGAATCGACGCCAAATAAGTGACCAATAAGACGGAGTAGCGGATTTTTGCAATGATTGTTGTTTTGTGTAGAGAGTATGACCAGAGGCTGCCGACCTCTACTGCCAAATAATCAAGAATTGCGAAGGTAAAGGTTTTAATAATAACCCCCAAAAAAAAGCGCCTTGTCGAGAGACAAGACGCTTAGGTTTCTTTAAATTTTAGATATGGGAGATTTAAATTGGCAATATCCTACTTTGCCTTGATTTGAATAGCTCCTTTGACTACGTCGTATCCAAAAAAGCATAGGATGACCACTAAAAAACTTAAAATTAACATGGGATTGAGTTTTGGTTTTAGAAATATGTTCATTTACAATTTAAACAATAAATAGGATTTAGTCAATAAAAGTTCCACATAACTTTTAAAATGTAGGTTATTTGTCTAAATAAGTCTTATCTTCTAACATATTAGGAAATTTTTATTCTATTTTTTCCAAATTTTATTAGTAAACCTTCCAATAATTGCTAAAAAAAGGAAATATATTAAGGTGAATCAAAATTTTATATGTATTTTATTTGCTTTTTTGTGTTTTTCAATTAACTTGCGGTCGATTTGAAAGAGAACCGAAAACTTTAACAACAAAAAGCAATAAGTAATGTCAGATAAGTTGGATAAAATCGATTTAAAGATACTTCGAATTTTACAAGAAAACAGCAAGATTACAAATTTAGATTTGTCAAAAAAGATTGGATTGTCCCCAGCTCCAACTCTAGAACGGGTTAAGAAATTAGAACAAGCGGGTGTGGTGGAGAGTTATCATGCACAAGTGTCTCCTCAAGCTATCGGTTTGAGCGTCAAAACTTTTGTTTTAGTATCTCTAGCATGGCAAAAAGAAAATGCTTTAAATAACTTCTTAGAGAAGATTAAATCTATTGAAGAAATAACAGAATGTTACATTATTACGGGAGAAGCAGATTTCTTGATAAAAATTGTCTGTAAGGATATTCCAACCTATGAACAACTATTATTTAAGACTTTATCGCAGATTGAAGAAATTGAGCGGTTAAAGACCTTAATGACGCTGTCTACTGTAAAGGATTCAAAGATTCTTCCATATAATTATGGATAGTTAAATTTGAGTTGAAATAAAAAAGCGTGCTATGATTCATTATCATAGCACGCTTTTTTATGTTAAAACAGGTGTTTTGAGAACCTAATTTTGTTGGGGTACCTTCAATCCACCAATCTCTCCTTTTAACTTTTCTCTTGAGAAACCTCTTGTTTTTGTTCTTTATCTTTTAAAAATTCTTCATTGAGTATTTCAAAAATAGCTTGTAGGCTATTAATGGATTCGTTTTTCATTCCTAATTGAAAATCAGCCCCTTTCTTATTTCCACTCAATTCTAACAAATCTAAAGCATTAGTACCGGGCAAGCCAATACGTTTTAGTGAATTAAAATCGACAAATAATGCTAATGGATTTTCATTCACCATTTGGATAACATTAGCTGGAGCTTTATTTGCTTTTACGATGGTCCCATTTTCAATCGCGTCTAATCTAGTCATATTACCTGAAATAAATGCGATGCCATCATGAATCATCAGTTGATTGTCAAAAACATCGCCCACTTCTAGTGGTAAGATACTAGCTAGCATTTTAGGTAAAGTGGGTGCTAAAAGATAACGTCCGTTACCTGTTTTTGTAACTAATTCTTTTTGCTCTGCCAATGTTAAAAAGGCTTCAAATTCGTCAGGGTTGTTTAACTTAATGCCAAAAAGACCTTCTTGGCGATTATTGACATTGCCGGTGTAAGTAGCAAAGACAAAATCTCCGTCCAAAGCACCATTCAGTTTTTGAATACTCAAACCGTAACTTTTTAATGCAAAATCAGCAAACATTTTAATTTGTGGTCTTTTACTTAAAGCAGTATTTAAACCTTCAAAATCGAGTGCAGCAGACAAATAAATATTTAGATTTTCACCAGAGATATACGGCGAAAAATCAGTTTTTACATTTTCTTTAAATAATAAATTAATGTCTTCAATTAATTTTTCTTGAAAGAAATAATTTAGTTTGGCCTTAACTTTTCCTTGGTCAAAATCGACATGTCCATGAACGAAATTATCATTCAAGGCTTCGGGGTCAATTTTAGCTAAAGACAAGACCAACTTAGCACTTTTATTTTTAGCTAAAGCATTGGAAGTCAACCAAGAAGTAACATCATGTTCTTCTGCTAGCAGCGCGGTCAAGTTTTCATTATTGGCTAAATTCGTTTCCGTATTTGGTGTGAAAAAGGCATTCATAACCTCTTCCGTTTCATAGATGCCTTCTCCTAAAGCAATCACACCAACTCGGTCATTCCATGCTAAAGAAGTCGATTCATTCAGGTCTGCAATTTGATAACCAGCTCTTTTGCCAACATTTGCATCTCTAAAGGAATTGGCAAAACCTGCAAAGTCTTCAGGACTTACTAAGTTGAATATAATGCCCGTATAGATTTCTTCAGGGTTATCAGGATTTAATTCTATGGACAAATATGCCTTTTTAGTTAAATCAATCCCTGAATTTTCTGGATTGGCAAATACCGTTGCTAAAATATCGCTTTCTTCTTGTGCTTTTTCAGCAAAGAACTGATAAAAATCCATTTGTTTCACTGCTTCAAAATTGGCTTTTTCCATAAGCGTTGGTAAATCAAAAGCTGTAACAACCGTAGCATTAGCAGGTATTGCTTCCAAAGCCTTATCTGTTCCTTTTCCGGATTCACTTTGACAGCCAAAGGAAAACAAAAGGATGGCTACAATACCTGTGAGTAGTATTTTTTTAAAGATATTCATTCGTATTTTTTAAAACTTTAGATTTTTTGACAGAATTTCGAGTAGCATAAATGAGGCTACCTTCTCCTAATTGCCAAAATTAAAACTAATTCTTGACTAAAATTATTTCCCTATAATGTAATTTATTACATTTGTTCTACCTCGATTATTTTTTGTTTTAATAATGAATTTACTGTCCAACGAATTCATTATTCATCAATCATCCGTTAAAAATGCAACTAGGATTTGTCACTGCCATATTACCAGAGTTAAGTTTACCAGAAGTCATAGACCACGCTGCCAAAATTGGGTACGAGTGTATAGAGGTCATGTGTTGGCCCAAAGGTAAAGCAACGCGTCGCTATGCAGGGGTTACGCATATTGATGTAGTTAGGTTGACTAAAAAAGAAGCAAAAGGCATAAATAAACTGTGCAAAGCCAAAAAAGTGCAAATAAGTGGACTAGGGTATTATCCCAATCCGCTAACGCCCAATAAAAAAGAACGAAAAGTATATAGCGACCATCTCAAAAAACTGATTGATGCGGCAGTTTTATTGGGTTTGAAAAATGTCAATACGTTTATCGGACGGGACCCCTCCAAAACAATCGAGGATAATTGGCCAGATTTTCTAAAGATTTGGCAGCCAATAATTGACTATGCAGAAAAGAACAAAATCAAAATTGGCATTGAAAATTGCCCCATGAAGTTTACCAAGAATGAGTGGCCGGGTGGACAAAATTTAGCCGTTAGCCCAAGGGTATGGCAGCAGATGTTCGAGTCTATTCCTAGTGATTATTTTGGTATCAATTACGACCCCTCGCATATGGTTTTACAACATATGGACTATCTTGCTCCAATGCGTAATTTTGCGGATAAAATGTTCCATATTCATGCAAAAGACCTTCGGATAGACCAGCACATTTTAGATGAAGTAGGCGTTTGGTCGCATCCCAATTTATGGCATACGCCTAAATTACCGGGATTGGGAGATGTCAATTGGGCTAAATTTGTGGCTACCCTAAATGATATTGGCTACGAAGGGCCTGTTTGTGTGGAGGTGGAGGATAGAGCTTTTGAAGGGGCATTAGAGAAGCGGTTATTGTCTTTGCGGCAGAGTCATGATTATTTGCGGCAGTTTATAGGGTGATTAAATAAGAACATCATTTCACCAAAGTCACATCCGTCCCATAACGTTCCAAATCCCCGTTGGAAAGGGTCAGCTCTACCAAACAAAAATACACGCCAGTAGCCTGTCTACCACCTTCCCAATAGTCTAGATTTGTAGGATTATCCATTAGGTTAGACTCAAAAATTAGCCCACCCCAGCGGTCGAAAATTTTAAAGGAAGCGGTTTTGATGAGTCCAAATTTTGGGAAAATGGTAAAACCATCATTGATGCCATCGGCATTGGGAGAAAAGGCATTAGGGATGTATAGATTTTTAGTTAAATCAAAATTACAATTGGCAAAGGCTGGTGGTTCTGGCACCTCAAAACTTGTAAAAATAGAACAGCCTAGTTGGTCCACAATATTGGCGGAATAGGTTCCCGCATATATTTCAGTAAGGACTTCGCCTGAAAGGGTATCTCCTCCCCATCTAACTTCAAAAGGGGCAAGGCCGCCATTGAAAGCTAAGGCTATCTGTCCATCATTAGCGTTTAAACAAGAGGGTTGCTTTACAATTGGGTCTACATTAAAGGAAATATCTTCCACCATCACTTCACCACTAATCGCTCCATTACAATATCGGTCATTAAAACCTACAAAATTGTATAAGCCAATTTCTGCTAGAGGAAACCCATAGGGACTTTCAGTGATATTTTCTACCGTTTGGGAATTGCCATCATCGACAGCATAATTAATTGTCCAAGGTGCTTGACCTGGTAAATCAATAAATAGTTCTTCAGGAGGACGTCCGTCACAATAGGTAAAGTCTCCTGCTAAATCTAGCATAGGTATTGGTTGCAATTCAGCGACCATTGCATCGTTATTGGAGGCCCCGCAAATATCGGTGATAGTAACCGCATAGGAGGTTGCTGCTGTTATTTGGTCCGTAATAGTTGGAGTGGTGTCCCCATTTTCCCATTCAAAAAAAAGTGGCTCAATACCATCAGGTACTTCGGGGGTTAAGGTAAAGGGTTGGCCTATACAGACTTGTGCATCTTCTAGCACTACAGTCAAATTTTCTTTTGAATCCTTGATGTAAAGTCTAGCGGTATCACTTTCGGTACAATTACAGGTAGTCGTACTAACTATAAAATCAAGATACTCTAGCGGTTCTGTCAAATCGTCAGGTAGGATAGTGACCGGTAAATCTTTTCGGAATTCTCTAGCCTCCAATACTACATTATCTGGCAATAACTCATAGTCCACACCATTAGTTGATGTACCTATGATGTTCAAATCAATGTCAAGTGGCTTTTCTCGGTCAGAAAGTTTACTACGGTCAATAATAAATTTACCATCTAAGCAGTTTTCATAAACTAAGCTATCAGGTTGGTTATTAACTTGCAATCGTACAGAGGCGGCGCCACCAGTTTCAAAACTTTTTCCTTCTAAAAAAACAGCAGAATCTAAGATATCATCACTCACATCTCCCACTACCAGTCTAATGTGATAAGTTTCACAAGGGATGACATTGAAAAAGGCTTGTAATTTAGTCGTATACCCATCAAATTCGAAGTGTTGTAACGCTCTAGGTTCAAAGTCGATTAAACAACTAGCAGCATCTAATCTGGTTAAATTATTGACAAAGAATTCAGCGTTTTTAAGGTGATTTACATTATTGATGGTAACGGCATCATTTTTTTGCTCAATCTTTGCGACGTTAATAGAATTATCAAACCCAGTGCCTTCAATACCTGGACCCGAAACAAAAAAGCCAAAAGCATCATTAAATTCACTGTCCACATATTCACAGTATTCTTCAGAGGCAAATACATAGTTAAAACTAACAAAATCACTAGTTGGTGTAAAGTCAAATTCGATACCGACAACATCAAAAAACGGAACACCACTAACCACTTGTCGAAGATAAGGAGCTTGGGATTCTCCACCATATTGACCACCTGTAGTACCTGTGCCAAAATTAGGTCCTGTAATATCTGCCAAATCGCCAGTAGTAAAAACAATTCCTTCTTCAATACCAATACTTGTCCTTGCATTTTGGAAAGAACCAATACTTCGAATATTCCCAATCGGTTGAATATTTTCTATTCTAACACAATTTCCTTTTTTGATAAATTCCTCAAAAACGAGGTTTTCCACATCTTCGGCGGGCGTTACTTTGATGTTTAAGGAATCCTCGGATTGTGCCATTAAGGGAAAGGTGAGGAAGGTAAAAAGGAATACCCCCAGATAAATAATTTTTATGTGTAATTGATTATTCAAGTTTAGTTAATTTGATAGAACTAGTGCGAATATATGGGGAAAAGTTGCTTTCCGCAGGAAATTAGATCTACAAAGAAAAGTGCAAGTTCAAGTATCATTAAAGTTCAACAGTTACTGTTGAACCCCTTGAATTTGAACTTGAAACTTGAACTTGCGTTTAAAAATGTAAATCTATCTTTTACAGGTTCCTTAATTTCCTCTCAACCCTTTTGCTGTTCTATCTTCCAATGCAGGCGCAGGTGTTGCCATAGCAGGTTTAGTCTTAACTAATTTCAACACTTCCTTCACGACTCTTTCCATTTGCGGGTCTCGTCCTTGTACTAAAATATTTGGGTCGTCCCAAACTTTGATATCAGGTCGAACCCCTTCTCCTTCCCAGAACCAATGCCCATCATTGTCATAAAGTCTAGCTCCTGGTACTGTAATGCCACCGCCGTCAATCAATCGGTGACCAGTAGCAGGCCCTACTAAAATACCAAGTGTTCGTTCCCCAACGATTGGGCCAGCTTTTAATTCTTGAAACGCCCAGGGCAAACCATCACCACCCGAACCAGCCCAACCATTAATCAACATCCCTTTTGGACCTGTATTGGTTTTGATAGGATGAGTATGGTCTTTCCCATGTCGCCAATGCAAATTATACACTACAGGTTTAGTGATTAACTCTAAAAATCGGTCAGCTAATTGCCCACCGCCATTAAAACGTTCATCAATGATAAACCCTTTTTTATCGAGTTGCCCATAATACATTTTGACCAATTCTAATTGTCCACGTCCACTCGTATTGGACATATACACATAACCCAATTGGCCATCTGATAATTTATCAACCATTTTACGGTTGTTTTCAATCCATTCTAAATACCGTAATCGAGTTTCTTCGAATTGACTTAAAGTTTTGACAATATGCTGCTTGGCATCCGATTGGTTACCTGTTCGACTGATTTGTAGTGCCACGGTATGTTCGTCTAAACCTTCAAAGTTAGCATAAGGGTCTTTTTGGGCATCCAAAGGAATACCGTTAACTGATAAAATATAGTCTCCAACTTTCACATCTACCCCTGGTTGGTCAAAAGGAGAGCGAACTTCGGTATCCCAAGTTGCAGGTTGTACAATCCGTTTAATCCGATATTTACCATTTGTCAATTCCCAATCTATACCCAAATATCCTGTTTCGACGGGTTTAACGCGTTCCACATCTCCATTTCGAGTGTAGGTATGCCCAGCACTTAATTCAGCAACTAGGTTAGAAATAATATTGGTTACATCCCAACGAGTTCGAGCATCCTCAATCAATGCACCATACCTAGTTTTTAAAGCATCCCAATCTACTCCATGCATATTAGGGTCATAGAAAAAATCTCGATGTCTACGCCAAGCATCGTTAAAAATCTGCTTCCATTCTTGCTTAGGTACTAGATTCATAACCAAACCATCAGTAGGAATAGGTTCCTTAATTTTTTGACTAGGAGCTGGTTTGATAATTCCATACTTACCTTTGCTTTGAACGATTAGTGCCTTGTTATCCGCTGTTAACTTTACACTGCGAACGTGTTCCATGACAGATTTTTCCTCCATTTCTTTTAAATCCAAAGACATTAAGGTTCGGCTTCTTGTTTCAGACCCTGTATTTGCACTTCTAATAAATAATAATTTGTCCTTAAAAGAAAAAATGCCACCAAAATTCCCTGCTTTAGGAGAAAGCAATCTTAATCTTGCTTCGATATTATCAAAATCAATTTTTACTTCAGGAACTTTATCTTTTTTAGGTTTTTCTGTTTTTTCAGCATCTGGTCCCTTCTTTTTATTCTTTTTAATATTTGCTGGTGCTTTTGATTCCGATTTTTCTGCTTCCTTTTCTTCCTTTTTCTCTAAAGCATCATTTTTAGGCGCCATCAAATTAGGCGCATCCTTGGTCAAACTTAACACCGCAATCTTAGTGGAGTTAGGATACACCCAAGTTCCATCGCCCATATCAGAGTAATGGGGGCTAAACTCTTGGTCACTATAGAAGTATAAATATTGCCCATCAACGCTAAAAATTGGGTCAAAATTACTGTAGAAACTACTAGTAACTGCCTGTGCTTTTTTTGTGGCGATATTGTAAACATAAATACCTCCATGGGCATTATCCATTCTTTTGGCATAAGTCAACCATTTTGAATCAGGCGACCAATTTATTTCATAACCATGACGACTTCCATGCCCAACATTCCAAATCATTTTATCTGCAATTTCACTCATACCGCTCACTGCATCTACTATAGTAATGTTATTTTTTTCATCAATAAAAGCAATTTTTTTACTGTCAGGCGACCAGTTTAATTGATAGCCATATCCACCATTTCGATTGGTTAATTTTTTGGCAGCCTCAGAACCATCTGGATTCTGTAAATAAATCTCATTTTCACCAGATTTATCACTCCAAAAAGCGACTTTTTTTCCATCAGGTGACCATGCGGGTTCACGGTCAAAAGCGCCACTTGAATTGGTCATATTCATCGTATAGCCTTCCTTTACAGGCACATTGAATAACTCTCCTCTTGCTTCAAAAATGATACGTTTTCCACCAGGAGAAGCAGTCATATTGCTGATGTTTTTACTAACATCTTTTCGTTGCTCCATTTCAATAGATAAGTCACTGATAACGTTGATGTTAACAGGGGTGGATTGTTCATTTTGTAAATCCATTAAATAGAGTTGGCCGCCCATTTCGTAGACTAATTCTGATGGCCCTGCGGACATAAAGGAGATGTCAAAATCTGCGTATTCAGTAATTTGCTTAGTGGTTTTGGCATTGGTGTCATAAACCCATAAATTTAATCGATAATTTGCTCCTTGGTCGGACAAGAAATAGACTTTATCACCAGCCCATGCTGGTTTTCCGTCGTTTACTTCATTATTGGTAATATTTTCGGCAGTATTGGTGGTTAAATCCCAAATTAAGACATCGGAGGCTAAGCCGCCTTTATATCTTTTGAAAGGATAATTTTCTGTAATTTTAGTAATATAAGCCAATTTATTCCCATCAGGAGAATAGCTAGCTAACTCACCGTAGGGGATGGCTAATTTTTCGGGTAAGCCTCCATTTTTAGAGACCTTAAAAAATTGACGAGAAGACCGTTGACCCATTTCTCTGCGCGAGGCAAATAATAAATGTTCACCATCAGGATGCCAATCCACCATACGGTCTGCATGTGATTGATAAGTGACTCTAGTCGGTAAACCGCCATTGACAGCTACCACATAAATATCCATATTTCCTCGGTATTCCGCAGTATACGCGATGTGTTTGCCATCAGGCGAAAATTTAGGATAAGATTCTTCTCCTGGAGAATGAGTTAAGGGAATCGCTGTTCCACCAGTTTTGTCTGCTAACCAAATATCTCCTCCATAAACAAAGGTGATTTGAGTATCAGATACATCTAAATACTTAAAGAGTTTAGCATTAATTTGTGCAAAGGTTGCTAGGGTGAATAGCATAGCAACGGCAAAAAATAACAGTCTTTTCATAACGGTTGTTAATTGATTAGGAATAAAATTCTATCTTTAAGCTATTCTACGGAACATCAAAGTATTTAAATTTTTTAAATTAGGATTTTAGGTAAAAATTTAGCTTTTGAGGTTGACTAAATGCCTTTTTCTTTTTTCTTGGATAAAAAAGAAACAAAAAATCAAGTCAAAAAAAACTGGCAGCCCGTCCCTTCGGGTTCAGAAACTTTGTTTCTTCATGTCAAACAGTTTTTTGACGGGCCAACGCCACCAGTTCTATCGTGTTCTTAGACGTTGTAGCTCGTGCTAAAAATAAAACCTCTAATCTTGAATGAAAAAAATTATTATTGTTCAATAAAATACTTTAAGCGAAGCTAGAGAATAATAATAGTATCTAGGTAATTTTTCAACTATTTTTTTAGTTGAGGATTTAAAATGATGCTTTTAATCTTCAAAAATTAGTATTTTCTTGTAAGAATGTGATGATTTCTTCTACCTAATTTTGAAAATCCATCAAATCAACACCAACAAGAAACTGCTAGAAAGAGGTGCCGTAGGCCCCCAACATCGGTAAACAAACGGATAATCGAACCTTGATAATCTAATAATAACCATCAATATGGCACTCAGTTACACCTGCGGCACCAGCGATAAACCATTATTAGGCATCACCATTGGCGATTTATTTGACGAGACAGCGAATAAATATCCAGATAAAGAAGCCTTGATTTCCCGACATCAAAACATTCGGTATACTTATCGCCAATTTCAAGAAAAAGTCAATGAATGTGCAAAAGCATTTTTAGCCATTGGTATTCAAAAAGGAGATAGAGTAGGCGTTTGGGCACCCAATTGTGCGGAGTGGACTATCGTTCAATTTGCGACTAGCAAAATAGGGGCTATCCAAGTGAATATCAATCCAAGTTATCGTTTGCATGAATTGGAATATGCCTTGAATCAATCAGGTTGTGTATGTATCGTCACTGCTACTTCTTTTAAGACTTCTGAGTATACCAAAATGTTGTATGAACTAGCACCAGAATTGAATACTTGTTTATTTGGACAACTTGTTTCTGATAAACTGCCGGAATTAAAGTCGGTTATTCGATTACATAGTGCTTCTTCGGCAGGCATGAGCAATTGGGAAGATTTCTTAAAATTAGCAAAACAAAAAAGTGCCAAAGATTTAGCGGCAATTCAAAGTACATTATCCGCTGATGAACCTATCAATATTCAGTACACTAGTGGAACAACAGGTTATCCAAAAGGAGCAACTTTAAGTCATCATAATATCTTAAACAATGGGTATTTGGTTTCAGAAATCATGCGATTTACTAGTGAAGATAGGCTCGTAATTCCTGTACCACTATACCATTGTTTTGGGATGGTGATGGGAAATTTGGGGTGTGTGACGCATGGTGCGACCATTATCTATGCGGATGCAGGATTTGAACCAGCCACCGTATTGGCAACCGTAGAAGCAGAAAAAGCGACTGCATTGTTTGGTGTACCGACGATGTTTATCGCAGAATTAGAACTG
>CALJVJ010000292.1 GCA_937974625.1 uncultured Saprospiraceae bacterium | reverse complement strand
GGGGTAGTTGTGAATATTGATTAATTACGAACACACAACAAACGCTAAAACGTCAAGCCTCCTAAACGTCAACCTACGTATAGCGGAATCGTTGGCTACAATAAACAATCAAAAATATAACTGAAAAAATACTAGTAACAGGTTCTTTTGGCAAATTGGGAAAAGAAATTGTTTGACTATTAAGAAGGACTAATTATTAGGTATCGGGAATTGGCCGCTTAGAAAGTGATACTACAAATGAAATAATTGTTATATTGATGCACTATTTATAGTTTAAATAGAAAAAATCAGACATCAAAACAAATATACTCATGGAGAGATTTGTAGGGATTTTAGGAATTCTTGTCTTATTAGGATTTGCCTTTTTACTTAGTAATAATCGAAAAGCAATTAATTATAAATTAGTAGCTTGGGGCTTAAGCTTACAATTAGCTTTTGCACTTTTCATTCTCAAAACACCTATTGGAAAACCATTCTTTAGTTTCTTTGATGATTTGATTAAAAAGTTATTATCCTTTTCAGATAAGGGAGGTGATTTTCTTTTTGCCTCTTTTGTAACCAATCAAGTAGAAACCCCCTTAATCAATTTTGCAGTTCGTGTATTACCTACCGTGATTTTCTTTTCCGCTTTAGTTGCTGTATTGTATCATTTAGGCGTGATGCAATTTTTAGTAAGAGGTATTTCTTGGGTTGTTCAAAAAACGATGGGCACTAGTGGGTCAGAAACCTTGAGTGTCGTTGGAAGTATTTTTGTTGGTCAAACGGAAGCACCTTTATTGGTTCGACCATTTGTAAAAGGCATGACTAAATCTGAGATTATGACGGTGATGGTTGGAGGATTTTCTACAGTGGCAGGAGGGGTTATGGCCATATATGTGGCCATGCTTGATGATATACCCGGGATAGCTGGTCACCTTATGGCTGCTTCAATTATGAGTGCACCAGCTGCAATAGTCGTTGCGAAAATTATGTACCCTGAGACAGAGCAATCTGAAACATCAGGAACACTTCAAATTAAAGTAGAAAAAAGTGCTGAAAATGTAATGGAAGCTTTAGGAGATGGAGCGATAGACGGTATGAAATTAGCCGCAAATATTGGAGCGATGCTTATTGCAATAGTTGCCATGGTCGCCATGGTAGATGGATTGTTAAGTTTTGCGAATACCTCTATGGCGGAAATATTTGGAGTGATTTTTCGACCTCTGGCATTCGCAATGGGAGCTCCTTGGGATGAAGCTGGAATCTTAGGAGAATTGTTAGGTAAAAAAATAGTCTTAACAGAATTAATTGCTTATGCAGATTTAGCAGAAATAAGAGGACAAAATGGTTTGTCAGACCGGACAGCAATTTTAGCTAGTTATGCATTATGTGGATTCGCTAATTTTGCATCTATTGGTATTCAGATGGGAGGAATTGGTGGGATTGCTCCCAGCAGGAAAACAGATATTGCCCGCTTGGCATTCAAAGCTATGATAGGTGGTGCTATAGCCTCATGGATTACAGCTTCGATAGCAGGAATATTGATATAAGGGAACAGGAAAAATATAATCTACCCATTTTACTCGTTATTTTCCCTTTATACTTCGTTAAAAATACTCGCCAATGCCCTGCATTGTCTGCGTTTTTTGCCTTGTCTAAAGAAAAACTAACTTCATTAAATTTGGGTACATTATTTATTTCCTGCTCCCTAAAGTACCAAGGTTTTAGGTAATTAGCTTGTTTTTTTAGTTCTAGTCGTCGTTTTTTTAGCGGCTGTTGTTTTTTTAGGAGCAGCTTTTTTAGGAGCAGCTTTTTTGCGAGTCGTTGTTTTTTTAGCAGTAGGTTTCGCTGGTGCTTTAACGTCTTTTAGTTCTTTCGTTAATTTACCAACTTTGACTTCTAAAGACTTGATGCGTTTTTCTAAACCAGCCACTTTTTCGGCCGAAGGAATATCCATTTTGTCCAAAGCAGAACGAACCATATTCTGAATATTATCTTCTAATTCTTCCGTTTTGGTTTTGAAATCTTTTTCAAATTCTGCGAAAGCTTTTTTACCTTCAGCAGCGGTCATATCACCCTCATTTACTAAGTCATCGATTCTTTCTTTAAATCCTTTTGGATTAGTAAGAAAGCCGATGCCGGTATAAAATGCTTTTTTGATAACGTCTTCTATCATGATAACAGTTTTTTTGATGATTAATAAACTCGTTACAAAAACAAGTTTAATGATTGTTAAATACCTATTTATTAATAATATAAGTACTTGTCTACTAAATTAGACGCTTTTACTGTAAAATGTAACACACTTATAGATAAACTATCCTACTTTATCGACTGAACCTCCCAATAAGTCAGCGACCGCCAAAGCCATTCGAAGGGACCAAATTTAAAACGACCTAGCCACCATTTAGAAAACAAAATTTGAAATAGCCATATACCTAAGATATACCCCCATTGTTCTGCTCGACCAATGGTGCCGAATAGACCAAGTCCATGCCCATAAAAAATAAAAGTAGCAATAATGGACTGGAGTAAATAATTAGTCAAAGCCATTCGCCCAAAGGGGGCGAGCCATTTTTTTAAAGTTGGAAAAAGGGAACTTTTACAGCCCCACATAATTATACCTATATACCCCAAAGCCATAGGAACGCTACCTAGGAAATTCCACTGGCTACCAATCAGGAAGGAATACTCGCAAGACCAATTATGCGCATAATTCTGCTGCAAACCATAAATACCAAAAGCTAAACCTATTGAAAAACCAAACACCATCATTTTTTTATAAAAAGAAATACTTCTTTCTGCAGTCAAAATTTTAGTTTTAAATAAGCCCATACCAACCAACATTAAGCCCGTAATTTGCCAACCGATTCCTAATAAGAAAATATAAGTTTCTAAACCAAAAGCAGTTGTAGACCTATATGGAAAATGTGCCAACCAATGACTACGATAAGCAGCAGTTTCGGCGACTATTTTTTCAGTAGCTGGTTGCCAACTAGCACACATATCCGCTACTTCCGCAGTAGACATAGATGGAATAGAAAAACCACCAGATAGACTTATGAATATATTGATTAAGAAGAAAATGGCAGCCCATATAAATAAAGTCTTAGGCGATTTTTTTCTAAACAAAAATAACCAAATGGAGCAAAGTGCATATTGCACCAAAATATCTCCATGCCATATCACATAAGCGTGAAACAATCCAATTAGCAGCAGCCAAAAATTTCGAAAATAATGACGTTTAGCAGCACTTTTTCCAGATTGTTCAATTCTTGAGGTCATTAGAATAATGCCAGCTCCAAAGAGAATGGAGAAAAGGGACATAAATTTCTGGTTGGCAAATAATTGACTAAAATAAAAAGCCCATTTATCGGCCCCTTCCAATAAACCTTCTGCCATTGGGTTGAGATAATGAGCGCCAGGCATCGAAAAAGAAGTCATATTCATAATAAGAATACCTAAAAGAGCAAAACCTCTTAGAATATCTAAAGAAATGATTCGATTTGCGTTAGCGGTTGGTTGTTTTTTTGTTGTCATAGCATACATCCTTTAAAAAATAGGGCGACAAATTTAATTTGCCGCCCTATTTTTGTCCTTAGTTATAGCATTATTACTAAGACAGATATTTAGGTATTTTCCCCTATTTTCCACCAAATAACCTAGCAAACCACCCTTTAATAACCATCCACATTAGAGATAGCCCATTTAAAGAATTATCCGTGTCGGCTGCATTAGAAATTTCTTTTTTAGGTATCTCCGACTTAGGTGTAGCGACACCATTAGAAGCAATTGCACCCGCTGAAGCTAACTTGGTTTTTAGATTATCATCTAAAGCCGCTTGCGCGTTTTTGACATCATCCAAGGCTTTCTGTACGGCATCAGCAGATTCACTAACAGCTTGGGCTTTTTCTTCGGTACTAGCTTCTTTAGTAGTTGTTTTTGGTGTATCTGTAGATTCGGCTTCTGCTTTTACTGTCTTTGTGGGAACAGGTGGTGCAGGGGCATCTACCATAGATTCAGCAGTAGCGGTAGGGTTAGATTCGGCGACATAATCAGTATCAGCGGCTAATTTTGCTTTAAAATTATCCACAAATTGATTTAATACTTGGTCCGTTACGTCATTGATTAATCTCGAACCAAATTGAGCGAGCTTACCTACAATAGATAACGTCATGGTGAAATCAACCGTTGTTCCATTACCAGTGGGGCTCAAAAGTCCATCCATTTTCATATCCGCACTTCCTTTTCCTTTGGCATCCAACCCTTTTCCTTTAAGGTTCATTTTCCAATTGGCCTTATCTAATTTTACAATTTCTACGTCGCCATTAAATTTGACTTTTACAGGCCCCAATTTCATCGCTACTTGCCCTTTGAAATTGTGCTCGTCTATTTTTTCAGTCAAAGAAGCACCAGGTACACAAGTCACAATCTTAGTCGGGTCTGCTAAATAAATCCAAACTTTTTCGATAGGCTCTTCTAGGTCAAATTTTTTATTGATGGTGGTTGTCATATCTATTATTTTATCCTAATAAAATTGGAAGAGTATTTAATTTCGTGTAAATTTAATAAAATAGAACAAACTATTTAACGCTTAACCTAAATAGCCATAAAAGAGGGGCGTTCAAATCCCTTCTTAAAGTAGCATCCATAAATTTATATTTTGATTTTTTGCTACTTTGACCCAACCATATCCTTACCAAAAGCCCTCTGATATAAAAAGGAACCATAAATAATAAAAATATGAAGAAGTTAAAACCATTATTAGTTGGGGTATTATTAGTAGGATTATTTTTTAGTTGTTCCAAACAATCAACCGTATCAACTGCCGAATTATTAAGTGGGAATTGGGAAGCCATAGAATGGGGTAAAGCCCAAGAAGGAGAAACTATAACCTTTTGGACTAAAGAGGACCATCCCGAAAATGCGGAGCATTTCCCTGGCGTTCACTTAGCCAAAGTATATGGCACTTCTAATGGATTTAAAATTGAACCGACAAAGTTTTATCACCTACAAATTAAAGGAAATGAAATAGTCAATATATTGCCAGAAAGGTCGTTGTGGATTGAAGGTATGAAAGTTACTTTTTTTGATAAAGATGGAAGTCGTGATTATACCTTTGAAACAGAAATAGTGGAATTAACGGAGGACTTTCTATGGTTAAGATATATTACTAAAAATGATTTTTTAATTGAATATAAATATCGACGGATTTGAATAAATAGTATTTGGTTCTTGGTAACAGGTGTCTGATTAATTGCTTTTTCAACACTTAAAAGGAGAAATATTTTTTGAAACAAGATGATTAAATTAAAGAAAAGAGCTAGTCAATTCTCTTAAAGAACCTGTTTCCACCATATTCCCAAAAGGCAGCCCTTCCTTAGTTTCTCCATACTGATTTATCCAACAAGCATCCAACCCAAAATTACTTGCCCCAGAAACATCCCATTGATTGGAGGAAAAGAAAAGGAGTTCAGCTGTAGTGGCCTCTAATTTTTCCAAAGCCATTTGATAAACCGCAGGTTGAGGTTTGTAAATGCCAATATCGTCGACGGAGAGGATATGGTCTACATAATATTGAATACCAGTTAATTGCACGCCATTATCTAGCATGGAACGCGTACCATTCGACAAAATAGCGACGGTTTTATCCTTCTCTTTTAAAGTTTTTAGGAGGTCTTTTGCGCCTTCAATTAATTGCGGTGTATCATAAAGCGGCAATAAAATATCGAATACTTTTTCATCTGTTATTCCATTCAACCGCATGCTATAATCCAAGGCATCCCTAGTGACCGTACTAAATGGTTGGTACCGATTCATTTCGTTGCGCAACCAAGTATACTGAAGTTGTTTATTTCGCCAGACGTTTATCAAATTATCTGTTTTCTCCCCTGCAATTTGTGTCAATTCTGCTTTTACTTCACTCGTTTTAAATAATGTCCCAAAAGCGTCAAAAACAAAGTAGTTTTTATTAGAAATATCTTGAATATTCATGAAATATAAATTTTTTATTTTTCTTGGTGCGAAAATACCTAATAAACTATAAAATTATTTTAAATTGGCAAAATATTAATTTTTATACAAATTGGGTGTCCAGAATGAGAGAATAGCGAGTACTTACCCAAAAAGTGCTATTCTCTGTTGTCCTAACCCTACTTTTCATTCACATAAAACCTTAAATTAAATTATGAAAGTACCCGTTTCGATTACTGTCAATGGAAAACAGTACGACAAAATGGTCGAGCCGAGAATGTTGCTCGTCTATTTTATAAGAGAAGAACTGGCGCTGACAGGCACGCATATTGGCTGCGACACGAGCAGTTGTGGCGCCTGTACCGTTCATTTGGATGGCAAAGCCCTAAAATCTTGCTCGATGTTAGCGGTCCAAGCTAGCGGAAAATCAGTTACGACAATCGAGGGCATGGCAAGTGGGGAGAATTTGCACCCCCTGCAAGAAGGTTTCCATATGGAACACGGCCTACAATGTGGCTTTTGTACCCCCGGCATGATTATGTGCGCTGCTGACATGTTAAAAAATAATCCAAATCCAACCGAAGAAGAAATTCGCCACGGTCTAGAAGGTAACTTCTGTCGTTGCACAGGCTATCACAATATCGTGAAGTCGATTCAGTACGCAGCGAATAAAATGCAAGAATCAGCTTAAATAGACTATTTCATTGTCAGAAGTCAGACCGCTGCGTTGTCAGAAGTCAGACTTAAGACAGAAATCGAGTCAAAAGTCTGACCTCTGACAGTCCATGAAATGGACGGTCTGACTTCTGACCTCTAAAAATAAATCAAAAATGTCATATATAGGTTCCTCTGTAAAAAGAGTAGAAGATAAACGGTTCATCACCGGACAAGGCAGATATACGGACGATATTGTCCTGCCTCAGATGACTTATGCCTGTATGGTGCGGAGTCCGCATGCTCATGCAGAGATTGTAAGTGTCGATATTGCCCATGCCGAAAAAATGGATGGGGTTGTAAAAATATTTACAGGAAAAGATACCGATGCAGCGGGCATTGGTGGAGTTCCTTGTGGTTGGCAAGTCGATTTTAAGAACGGCGACACCATGAAAGAACCACCGCACCCATTATTGGTATCGGATAAGGCTCGACATGTAGGAGATGCCATCGCTATGGTAATTGCAGACACGTATGCACAAGCCAAAGATGCAGCAGAAATGGTGACGGTAGAATATAATGTTTTACCAGCAGTGACCAATTCAAAAGTAGCAAGAGCAGATGGTGCGCCACAAGTACACGCAGATGTGCCAAATAATTTAGCTTTTGATTGGGAATTGGGTAATCCAAGAGCAGAAGTAGATGCCGCTATTGCAGGTGCACATCACGTAACAACTTTAGAATTTATCAATCAGCGAGTTATTTGTAATGCAATAGAGCCAAGAAGTGCTATTGGGCATTTTGATACGGCTTATGATAAATATACGTTATATACCTCTACACAAAATCCGCATTTAATTCGCTTATTATTATGTGCTTTTGTTTTGGGCTTACCAGAGCACAAAGTGCGAGTGGTCGGACCAGATGTAGGTGGTGGTTTTGGTAGTAAAATTTTCCACTATACGGAAGAAGCATTAGTAGTTTGGGGGTCGAATCAAATTAAGCGACCTATCAAATGGACAGCGGAAAGAAGCGAAAGCTTTGTGACGGATGCAGCAGGGCGTGACCATATCACGACCGCAAAAATGGCGTTTGATAAAGATGGAAATATATTGGCTTTGTCGGCAGATACGCTGGCAAACATGGGCGCTTATTTGTCCACATTCGCACCAGCCGTTCCAACTTGGTTGCATGGTACTTTATTACAAGGATTATATACAACCCCTTTAATTAATGTAAGTATTGATGCAGTCTTTACGAATACGACTGCAGTGGATGCTTATAGAGGTGCAGGCCGTCCAGAAGCAACTTATCTATTAGAAAGACTAATGGATACAGCAGCTTTAGAAATGGGTAGAGACCCTGCGGAATTACGTTTGCAAAACTTTATCGAACCTTTCGATGGGGTAGAGGAAGAAGGTTATGTTACGCAAGTGGCACTCCAATATGATAGTGGAAATTATGGCCCTGTATTAAAGAGAGGTTTGGAAATGGTTGGTTACGAGCAATTCAGAGCTGACCAAAAAGCAGCCGAAGGGACTGGTAAATTATTAGGCATTGGTTTTTCTACTTATATCGAGGCTTGTGGTATTGCGCCCTCCGCAGTTGTTGGTGCATTAGGTGCAAGAGCAGGTTTATTTGAATCCGCGCAAGTACAAGTTCACCCAACAGGTAAAGTAAGTGTCTTTTCTGGTTCGCATTCACACGGACAAGGACATGAAACATCTTTTGCGCAAGTAGTAGCGGATAAAATGGGTATTCCGATGGAAGATGTAGAAATCATTCACGGTGATTCCGATGCCGTTGCTTTTGGTATGGGAACTTATGGTTCTCGTAGTTTGGCAGTAGGAGGAAGTGCGATTGTGAAAAGTATAGAAAAAGTATTAGAAAAAGGCGCAAAAATAGCGGCCCATTTATTAGAAGCGTCCGTCGATGATTTGGACTATGCGGAAGGGAAATGGACGGTAAGAGGCACCGATAAGTCGGTTGGTTTTGGTGATGTATCGCTTACAGCGTATGTACCACATAATTATCCAGAAGGTTTAGAACCAGGCTTAGATTTCTCTAGTTTCTACGATCCTGCAAATTTCACTTACCCGTTTGGTTGTCATATTTGTATTGTAGAAATTGATAAAGAAACAGGCGTTGTCAAAGTAAAACGATTTATCGCAGTAGATGATGTAGGAAATGTCATCAATCCAATGATTGTAGATGGACAAATTCACGGTGGTTTAGCCCAAGGAATTGGACAAGCATTCTGTGAAGGCGCAGTTTATGATGAAAGTGGTCAGCTCGTTAATGGCACGTACATGGATTATGTAATGCCGAGAGCAGATGATTTACCTTCTTTTGAAATAGATAGAACCGTGACTCCTTGTCCGCACAATCCACTAGGTGTGAAAGGAGCAGGAGAGGCAGGAACTATTGGTTCTACGCCAGCAGTTGTCAATGCAGTGATGGATGCCTTAAAAGGATATGGTATTCATGATGTGGAGATGCCTGTTACTTCTCAAAAAGTATGGAACATCATTCATGGCTAATTAGTTGATAGATTATTAGTTGATAGATTATTAGTTGATTTTGGCTGAAGTGCTATAATCAATCAACGAATAATTAATGCTTTCGATATTTCAAGTCTCCAGACTTGAAATCACTATCTGGTCGTCTCCCGACGACCGATATAAAGCAAAAAAAACTAATCACGGTCGTCAGGAGACGACCAGATACACGGTTCAAGTCTGGAGACTTAAACCATCGGTTTAATCGAAGGCCAAGTTTAAAATAATTAATAAAAAATAATAAATCAACCAAACATGGTTCCAAGTAAATTTGCATACCATAAACCCACCACCCTCAAAGAGGCGATTGACCTCTTATCGACACATGGGGACGATTCTAAAATATTGTCAGGTGGGCATAGTTTAGTACCAGTTTTAAAACTGCGACTAAACGACCCTGAGCACATTATTGATGTCTCAGGCGTAGCATCGATGGGCGGCATTAAAGACAACGAAAAATCAATTACCATAGGTGCCAATTCAACGCATGCAGAAATAGCGAATAATGCAGCTTTAAAAGAGCATGCACCAATGATTGCAATCGCTGCAAGTATGATTGGCGATATCCAAGTACGAAATTTTGGTACGATTGGCGGAAGTATTGCGCATGCAGACCCTGCGGCAGATTGGCCAGCGGTATTATTAGCAGCAGATGCCAATGTGGTAATTTCTGGCGCTAATGGCAACAGAACGGTTGATATAGACCAATTTTTTAAAGGTTTATTCATGACGGCTGTTGGAGAAGAAGAAATTATTACAGCAATCAGTATTCCTAAATCAGCCTTTAATAAAAATTCGACGTACGTCAAATTCGCACAACCTGCGTCTCGATTTGCGCTAGTTGGCTGTGCGGTGGCTGTGGCGAATGCAGATGGTTATGTCACAGAAGCCAGAGTTGCTTTTAATGGCGTAAGTGCTACTCCTTTTAGGGATGGTAATGTCGAGAAATCCTTGAAAGGAAGTGTACTAAATGGTGATGCAATTGCAACAGCTACTGCAAGTGTGGCAGATGGGGTCTCGATTATGAGCGACCATTTTGCAGCAGAGAATTATCGCAAGCACATGGCGGGCGTATATGCTCGGAAGGCATTGAGTGCGTTGGCTTAAAATCTACAAGGTGAGTGTGAAAACAGACACCTTGTTTTAGTTTAAAATATAAAAGTCTGCTAACTGTAAGGTTAGCAGACTTTTTTTTGTTCAAATTGAATACCTATGTTAGCAGGAGTTTTATTAATAAAAAGTCTGTTTCCGATGTAAATGCTATTGCTAGCTAAGACTCTTAAGGCTCCTTTCTAATGCATTTCATTCCTACCTGAATTATTTTTCCAATAAAATTATAGGATAACGCAAATATTTATTCATATTCGATAAAAAATAATTTATTGTTCTCGAAATCTATCTACTTTCACCTTCCTTTTATATGGAACTTGCACTCCTATTAATTAACTAAACAAACCGATTTTAATATGAAAAATTTAGCAATAATTTTTAGCTTATTACTTTTATTACAAAATATAGCTTCAGCTCAACAAAACAACAGCGTAGATTCAATTTCTATTATGCACCAAGACCGATTAGAAAAAAATACTGCTTCGGATTGGAAAAATGGAATGGACAAACAAAAAAGAAAAATAGTCATAACCTATACCATTCTTGGTGCTGTTGGAGGAGGAGCTGTTGGGAAAAGTATCCCTTTTGCCAAACAACTAGGTCATAATATATCTGAGCATCATTCTGGTAGAAATATTCACCTTGAATCTGCGACCACCCTCAAAAGTACTGTTGTTGGTGTGGTAGTTGGTGCGGGAGTTGGATATGTGGTTGGAAAAATTAGAGCGAAAAGAAGAGCAACAGGGAAAAAAAGTAAGTTGAGTAACCTAATTAAATTTATATGATTGTTAAGGGTGACAAATCTCTTGTTAAATTGTATCTTCGCCAGACTGCTACTATTTTAAATAATGAATGTAAATGGTCAACGAACAATTAAATAAAGTCAATAAATTATTAGCCAATCAAGGCTATATAGCAGACCCCAATATCACGATGGGTATTTTCTTAGCCCAAAAACTCCAACGCCCGCTATTGGTCGAAGGTCCTCCTGGTGTGGGTAAAACGGAGATAGCCAAGGTTTTAGCGAGAGCAAATAATACCGAACTCATTCGGCTACAATGTTACGAAGGTTTAAATGCAGAGCAAGCCCTCTACGAATGGAATTATCAAAGACAATTATTGGCTTTAAAAATGATGGAGTCAGAGACCTTATCCATCCAACAAAAAGAAGATTTCATTTTTAGCAAAGATTATTTATTAGAAAGACCATTATTAAAAGCGATAACAAGAGAAAAACCCCCCGTTTTATTAATTGATGAAGTAGACAGAGCGGACGAAGAATTTGAAAGTTTCCTATTAGAAATATTATCAGATTGGCAAATCAGTATTCCTGAATTGGGGGTGGTGAAAGCGACGCATATTCCACAAGTTATCATTACTAGTAATCGAATGCGAGAATTATCAGAGGCATTGCGTCGAAGATGTTTTTATCTATGGATTGATTATCCAACTTTTGAAAAAGAGGTAGAAATCGTACAAAATAAAGTACCCGAAATTGATAAAAAACTAGGCGAGCAAATCTGTCAATTTATGCTCACGCTTCGTCAACAGAAATT
>CALJVJ010000291.1 GCA_937974625.1 uncultured Saprospiraceae bacterium | reverse complement strand
CTTAAAACAATTATCATCTATAAATATTTCTCCATTTCCGTTTTTAATCACCCAAATTCGAGCCTGAGTCGCATTAGACGGAGCCCTACCAAGTAGTTGATATTTTTCATAATCAGCTGTAAAATAAGCTTGCCAAATACTATAAATTCCTGTTCCACTTGCATCCAGCCATGTTATCCCATAAGAAGTATTTCCATCAATATTAGTTTCCTTAATATAGGTTTCAAAATTATAAGTTTCCCCAGGATTAACATTGAAAGTTTGGTTCATGCCACCATCACCGCCATAAATTAAAGCAGCATAGCTGCCAGCATAAGCAGAAGAAGTTGCCGTAACCGTTCCCCAAGTATTCCAATCCATCAGACTTCCAGCTTCAAATCCACCATTTTGAATATCTTGGCAATTAGATTCACTATATGATTTACCAATTTCCAAGCAAAATTCGTCTAAGTAAAAACTACCTCCATTTCCTTTCCATCCCCAGATAGATACATAAGTAGTATTTTTTGGAGCAACTCCGCCAAAAGTATATGCTTGATAAGAAGTATTGGTAACTTCAGTGGCATATCTTTCTAATGGATTTAAGGAGGCATCATAGAATTCCATCAATAATACTGCATCACTCGTAGCAGCAGTAATTTTTGACCATATAGTAGCAACATAACTATAATCTGGAGTAGCAGGCAGTAAAATCTGTGAAAGAGTACCATTATCTCTATTTATTACTCCAGCTGAATTACCAGAAGCCGCATCACTCGTGACAGATACACCATCTCTCGCATCCCAATAATCCAACCCATCTTCAAAATCGCCGTTATAAACATTACACTCATTCATTGTTTCAATCCCAGACATGACAGAACCATAATCTCCACAAGGTAAATCCAAATCTCCACTCATTTTATACCATCCACGTACATTAAAAGTACTACAACTACAGGTCTCACAATTATTTGCACCAAAGCCCACCTGCACCCCTTTAGAAAAATCCGAAGGACCATGGCTAATTGTAACGACCTTTCCATCATTGGCAGAACCTGGAGTACCATACCATCTACTTGCCGTTTCATCCGTTTCATAAAAATCCCAAGTAGTGTGATTAGCAGAACAATTTCCTCCAGCACTAGCTTCATAAAACATCCGTCCCAAAGCAGACCATTCTGTCCAAGACCTTTTATTATGCAGACGAATCCATACTTCCCAACTATCATTACTATCCGTTAGGTTAACTATCCTTCCACGCATAATAAAACTGCCATCGTCATATTCATCCATATAAAACCACTGAGGGGATTGAAATTTAGTCCAATCATCTCCCCAATCAGCAGAAGCACAACTAGGGTCTGGGTCGTAGGAAAAAAATCCATAATTGCTACTAGAAGAAGTGAAAGAACGAGATAAATTACCCGTAATACACGAATTACTACAATCAGGGTCAAAACAATCTATCAATCCATCCCCATCATCATCGATGCCATTGTCACAAATTTCAGGCATCTCAGATAGCTGAGTTTTCAGCAAATTAGTTTTAAGGAGTTGAATATTTTTGTGAAAGAAAGTAGAAAAAACAGTTGAATTTTCAGCATACCCCAAAGAAGAGACTGCTAAACCTAAGAATAAGGCAAAGACTTTAATGTAAGATGTATGTACCATAGGTAGCGTTTGTTTGTGTCGTTCCATTGGAAACAATTCTCAAATGACATATAATAAAAGGGGAAGTACTACTAAGTAAAGAGGGGTAAGTTTAGGAGGGATTTAGGCCGTTACACATATATCAGATAGATATACCGTACATTGGAAATCAATATACAATCATACTAGAATCTGCAAAAGAGGAGGTTATATATGCAAAGGAGAGGGAAGCAGTTAAAAATTAACTACCTAGAAGAAGTATATAACAAAAACCGTGCTTAAATTTCAAATAAAAGGAGTAACCAGAAAGATTTTAAAATAGCTATTGGTGAGCAAACAAAGAATAATAAATCATCTTGAGAGAAATGAAAGCGTCAAGCGTCAAGTCTAAATACCGTGTTTTTCGAAAAATAAAATAGCATCAACATGTGCTTTAATAATCTTTTTTTGAATTTCTTTATCTAAAAGGGAATAGACTTCTTTCCGATTATTATAAAATCCATTCTCTGTTAAAACAGCAGGCATATTTGTTCTTCTAAGTACATAAAACTGTTTGGTAGCCTGAGACTTAATGCCTCGATTAGTCCAACCAAGCTCATTTACTAATTGTTGTTGAAAGACAGCTGCTAATTTTCTACCTGTACGGCTTCCATGAAAAAACCAAGTTTCTAGACCTTTAGCACTCGTCCAAGTACCAGGCCCCGCATTGGCATGAATGGAAAGAAAAATTTTGGGAATTGGAGAAGGCACATTATTGGCTCGTAAAACTCGGCCTTTCAAAAAATTATCTACACTAACTTCAGGAACAACATTATAATATTTAACCCCATGCTTCTTTAATTCTTTGATAATACCTTTAACAATAATTCGATTAAATTGGTACTCAAAAAAACGTGTATCATTTTTTAATTTAGGAGACCGTTTCCCAGCAGTTAACTTCCCATGTCCATTATCCAAGCACCATAAAAACCGATGTCTTGGAGTAACTACTTCAGGCTTGGGCTCGGGTGCTGGCTCAGGAATTGGTGTTATTTCGGGTTTTGGAGTAGGAATAGTTGTAGAAGGAATTTCAGGTGGAGGTGGTTCTACTTCTTGGGGCATAACCACTACTTCTTCTAGCTTTGTATTTACGGTAACAATGGTATCTTTTGGAATATCACCACCGTCCTGAGGCTCCAAATCTTCGGGGTCAGGTTCTACAATGACAATAGGGTCTCTCTCTTTTGGTGAAAACAACTTCCGCAAATCACCAAAGATGATTTCAAAAAAAGTGCGAATGAAGTTAGTTATTCTGTCAAACATAAAGGTAAAACGATTAATTGGGGTCGGTAGACTACCGTTAACCAATGATTAGCCAAATATAGGCATAAGTAGTTGTAAGTTACAAATATAAAATTCCATCAAGTATTGAGCATAAAAGTCTTTCCATTAAAAAAAACTAGAATTCCAGTTTATCAGCATCTAAAAATTTTGGTCACCTTTTTTTCTTGGTAGTGATGAAAAAGTAAATTTACCATTTGATTTGTTCAATTGATTAGTTGTTGAAAAAGCTAAATCCATTTTTCAAAGTTCCTTATTTATTTTGACAGCAAACATATTAAACGGTGAAACTGTATTTTTGCCCAATCGTTTATAACGAATAAAAACAGTCAATTTGGAAAACCATTCCGATTATGCGAAAGAAGTCTTCACGATAGAAGCACAAGCCATTCAGCAATTGAGTGACCATCTAGATAGTCATTTCGATGCAACAATTAACCTAATTTTATCTACCAAAGGAAGATTAGTAGTAACAGGAATCGGCAAATCTGGTCTAATCGGCAGAAAAATGGCAGCCACTTTTTCAAGTACCGGCACGCCGAGTTTCTTCTTACATCCAGCCGAAGCGTTCCATGGAGATTTAGGAATGGTATCCAAAGAAGATGTTTTATTAGCCATCTCTAAATCAGGAGAGACTTCCGAAATACTGCAACTAATTCCATTTTTCAAAAAGCAAAAAATATCAATCATCGCTATTAGTGCTGAGCAAGATTCTACCTTAGTAAAAAACGCTCAATGTTTTTTAAATATCTCCGTCAACAAAGAAGCCTGTCCATTAGATTTGGCACCAACAGCCTCTTCTACTGCCACATTAGTTATGGGAGATGCATTAGCAATGGCTTTAATGAAAGCTCGAAATTTTAAAAGAGCAGATTTTGCGCAATTCCATCCAGGAGGAAGTTTGGGTCGAAAATTGTTAACAGAAGTCAAGACAGTCATGCATCACAAAAATTTACCTATTGTTCTACCAACGACAGGAATAGTCGACTTAATCAATACGATGACGAAGGGTAAATTAGGGTTAGTTGTCATTCAAGAAGACCATAAAATAGTAGGTATCATTACGGATGGTGATTTAAGACGAGTGATGAAGAAAAAGCAAGCACAGTTTTTTCAATTGGCTGCTATTGATTTTATGACTAAAAATCCAATACAAATTCAATCTAATTGTAAAATAAAAGAAGCAGAAACTTTAATGGTTGATAAAAAAATCACCTCACTTTTAGTTGTAGAAAAGGAACAATTGGTCGGTGTCGTACAAATTTACCAAGTAGCCTAAAAACATAAAATGCTTTACGATAAACTAAAGACGGTTCCTTTTATCATCGCTGGCCCTTGTGTCATTGAATCGAAAAGTCTATTATTTGAAATTGCGGAAGAATTAGTTCGATTGCAAACGCTTTTTAATATCCCAATTATTTTCAAAGCATCTTTTGATAAAGCCAATCGAACTTCGATTAATTCCTATCGAGGACCAGGTTTGAAAAAGGGAATAAAAATATTAACCGAAATCAAAGAAAAATACCAATTGCCTATTACGACAGATATACATGAGTCAGGCCAGGCCGCTCCCGTAGGAGAAGTGGTAGATATTTTGCAGATACCTGCATTCCTTTGCAGGCAAACTGATTTATTAGTCGCAGCAGGCAAAACAAATAAAATAGTCAATATTAAAAAGGCACAATTTTTATCAGGAAAGGATATGCGATTCCCTGCGGAAAAAGTAATATCCACAGGTAATGAAAAAGTATTATTAACGGAAAGAGGGAATATGTACGGCTACAATAATTTAGCAGTTGATTTTCGAAATATTCCCGACATGCAAGCTTTTGGCTACCCTGTGGTTATGGATTGTACACATGCTGTGCAACGTCCGGGAGGAGCAGGAGGTAAAACAGGAGGTAATCGAGAATTTGTACCTGCCATGGCTTATGCGGCTAAAGCTTTTGGAGCAAATGGTTATTTTTTTGAAGTGCATCCCAACCCAGAAATCGCCAAAAGTGATGGGCCGAATATGCTATACTTAAAAGACTTTGAACAAGTACTTACCAAACTTTTTAAATAAAGAATACGCACCATTTATGATTTTAGGGCAAAAATTAATCATCATCATGCCTGCATACAATGCAGCAAAAACGGTAGAAAAGACCTATCAAGAATTACCTTTCGAGATAGTAGATGAAGTGATTCTAACAGATGATTACAGTTCAGACAACACCATAGAAATCGCTAAAGGACTAGGTATTAAAGAAGTCATTATTCACAAAGAGAATAAAGGTTATGGAGGGAATCAAAAATCTTGCTATAACCGTGCCTTAGAACTAGAGGGAGACATTGTAATCATGCTGCATCCTGATTATCAGTATACGCCGAAGTTGATTCATTCTATGGCGTATTTGATTGCAAATAAGGTCTATCCAGTGGTATTGGGGTCTAGAATCTTAGGGAAAGGGGCATTAAAAGGAGGCATGCCGATGATTAAATATATTGCCAATCGTTTTTTGACACTGTTTCAAAATATTCTTATTAATCAAAAATTATCAGAGTATCATACAGGATATCGAGCATTCTCAAAAGAAGTATTGGAAAGCATTAATTATAACGCCAATTCAGACGACTTTCTTTTTGACAATCAAATGCTCTCTCAAATTTTTTATGCAGGCTTTGAGGTAGCAGAAATTACTTGTCCTACCAAATACTTTGCGGAAGCCTCTTCTATTAATCTTCGTCGTAGTGCTATTTATGGTCTAGGTGTAATGGCAACTTCTGTCAAACACTGGCTCAATAAAATAGGCATATTAAAATCTGAAATTTACAAGTAAAACAATAAAGAAGCATATCTAATAAACTCACCTCTTAAGCAATCCATTAAATATTCGTTAAAAAGAAGTGTAGGGTCACTACTTTGGAGAACTATTTGCTTTAAAGTTGTTATATTTATTGCAATCAAATTGTAATAGACGAGATATTATTTCGTTTCATAATCAAAATAGAAAACTAGAAAGAATTAAAAGGTCCAATAGACCTTAATAACATAAAAACTAATTTATGAAATTTAGAGGATTTGTATTGTTAGCATTAAGTGCTGTTGTTTTTTTAGTAGCTGCTAATTATCCCAAAACGGATAATGCTCAAAAAGAAGCTATTTTGATGCAAACCATTTTAGCAGGTTTAGATCAATTACACTATTCCCCTCAAGAAATTGATGATGACTTTTCTAATAAAGTTTTTGATTTATATTTAGAAAGAATTGATGGTAATAAGCGTTGGTTAACCCAAGCTGATATTGACAAATTATCTATTTACAAAAATCAATTAGATAACCAAGCTAATGCTGGGACTTATGAATTTTTGAATATAGCGCAAGAATCACTTAGTAAGAGTTTAGACAAAACTAAAGTTTTCTATCAAGAGATTTTAGCACAGCCTTTTGACTTCACAGGAGAAGAGACGATAGAGTTAGACGGAGAGAAAAAAGAGTACGCTAAAAATGATGCAGAATTAAAAACTTATTGGGAAAAAGCCATGAAATATGAGGTTTTAACTCGATTGGTCAATAAAATCGAAGCACAGAAAAAAGCACAAGAAGAAGAAGAAGAAAAAGAGCCAGAAGATAAAGAAACAATACTTGAATTAAATGAAGAAAAAGCAAAAGAAGATAAAGAAATAACCATAAAAACAGTAGCCGAATTAGAGGTAGAATCTAGAGAAGCGGTGTTAAAACTTTTCAACGATTGGTACCACAGAATGGAAAAGCGCCAAAGAAAAGATTACTTAAGCGATTATTTAAACGCTTTCACAACTGTATTTGACCCACATACCAATTATTTTTTACCAGCTGATAAAGAAAATTTTGACATTGGTATGTCAGGCAGGTTAGAAGGAATCGGTGCTAGATTACAAGAAACACCTACAGACGAAACCAAGGTAGTAATGGTGGTAGCAGGAGGTCCTGCTTACAGAGGAAAAGTATTAGAAGTAGGAGATATATTTCTAAAAGTAGCACAAGGAGACGATGGTGACTGGGTAGATATAGGAGGTTGGGACATTAATGATGTTGTTGCAAAAATTAGAGGAAAGAAAGGCACAAAAGTTCGTCTAACTGTCAAAAAAGTAGATGGTTCTATTATTGAAACAACAATTATTAGAGAAGAAATAATTATGGATGAAGGCTATGCTAAGTCCGCAACTTTAGATTTAGAAGGTATTGGAGACAATATTGGTTATATCAAATTACCTCGTTTTTATGCAGACTTTAATAAAAGAGACGGTCATCAATGTGCAGTTGATGTTGGTATAGAATTAGAAAAATTAAAAGCTCAAAAAGTCAATGGCATTATCCTTGACTTGAGAAATAATGGAGGAGGTTCTTTAAGAGATGTAGTGGATATGTCTGGATTTTTTATCGAAGAAGGGCCAATTGTCCAAGTAAAATCAAGAAGAGCAAACCCAGAAGTTTTAAATGATAGAGACCCAAGTGTACAGTATGATGGGCCGTTAATCGTAATGGTTAACTCCTTCAGTGCTTCTGCCTCAGAAATCTTAGCAGCGGCTTTACAAGATTACGGTCGAGCAGTCATTGTAGGAAGTGATGCAACTTTTGGAAAAGCAACAGTGCAAAGGTTTTTTGATTTGGACAGAGCCATCAGAGGGTACAGTGATATAAAGCCTCTAGGTGAAGTAAAAGTAACGACTCAAAAATTCTATAGAGTCACTGGTAATTCCAATCAATTGAAGGGTGTGATTCCGGATATTACTTTACCTGATAATTACGATTTAATTAAAACTGGCGAGCAAGAATATGAAACAGCCATGAAGTGGACAGAAATTGAGCCTGTAACACACAAACAAGGTGTTTTCCAAGTTAAAAATAAAGCAGCTTTAAAAACAGCAAGTGAAGGAAGAGTAGCAAATAATGAAATCTTTCAAAAGATTAAAGAAAATGCTAAGCGTTTAAAAAATCAGAGAGATAGAACTAGCTATTCTTTAAACCTAGAAACTTTCCAAGCTAACAAAGCAGCCAATAAAGCGGAAGCTAAAAAATATAAAAATATGATGAAAGAAATTGAGGGGCTAACTGTTTCTAATTTAAGCGTTGACTTAGCTCAAATTAATTCAGACTCTTCCAAGATTGGTCGAAATGATGAGTTTATCAAAGCATTGAAGAAAGATGTGTACATAGAAGAGACCTTACATATCATGAAGGATTTGGTAAAAGGTAGTACTGCTTTTATTGACCCAAGGAAAAATTAATTTTTTTAATATCATAGATATCAAAAGCCCTTTCGGAAATAGTCGAAAGGGCTTTTTTTATTAGATATTCCATAGAACACAAATTAATTTTTCTTATTTTTAAAAGAATAAAATTCTAATTAATGTGATATTTTAAGACTACTGTCCCAAATTTAATATATAGTGTAGAAATATTACCTAAAATTCATAATTTTGTAGAAATTCCTAACCAGATAAATTCTACAACTATGATTATTGGTGTACCAAAAGAAATTAAGAATAATGAAAATCGAGTAGCGCTCACCCCTGCAGGAGCAAGTGCTTTAGTCAGTCGAGGACATACCGTATATGTTCAAACTAAAGCAGGGGAAGGCAGTGGATTTAGCGATAAAGAATATAAAGCTGCGGGTGCAAAAATCAAAAAGACCATAGAAGCTACATATGGTATAGCAGAAATGATAATGAAGGTCAAGGAACCCATTGCATCAGAGTATAAACTTATCAAGAAAGACCAATTAGTATTTACTTATTTTCACTTTGCTTCTCATAAACCATTGACTACTGCAATGATTAAAAGTAAAGCCGTTTGTTTAGCTTACGAAACGGTAGAACTTCCAGACCGTTCGTTACCATTACTAGTTCCTATGTCAGAAGTAGCAGGTAGAATGGCGATTCAGCAAGGGGCAAAATATTTAGAAAAGCCCATTAAAGGAAGAGGTGTATTGTTAGGTGGCGTACCAGGAGTACCAGCAGGAAAAGTAATGATTTTAGGAGGTGGAGTAGTAGGGACACAAGCTGCAAAAATGGCAGCAGGCCTAGGTGCACAAGTAACTATCCTTGATATCAACCTAAATAGATTGCGTTATTTGGCTGATATTATGCCAGCAAATGTAACGACACTTTATTCCAATGACTACACGATTAGACAACTTATCAAAGAAAGTGATTTAATAATTGGAGCTGTATTAATTCCAGGAGCAAAAGCACCAAATCTGATTACCAAAGGAATGCTAAAAGATATGAGAGCAGGTACCGTCTTAGTAGATGTAGCAGTAGACCAAGGTGGTTGTATTGAAACCTGTAAACCAACAACACATGAAGACCCTACTTTTATCATTAATAATATAGTTCATTATTGTGTAGCGAATATGCCAGGAGCAGTCCCTTATACCTCCACCTTAGCATTGACAAATGCAACCTTGGCATATGCTATTCAGCTAGCAGATAAAGGTTGGAAGAAGGCTTGTCAAGAAAATGAAGCACTTAAAAAAGGATTGAATGTTATTAATGGAAAAATTGTGTATAAAGGTGTGGCAGATGCTTTTAAACTGAAATATACACCTGTTGATAAGTTTCTAGCTTAAACTAATATTTTCTTTAATGATAATAAAAACGGAGATAGCGACACTATCTCCGTTTTTATTTTTTAATACGATATTTCTATTTCAAACTATCTTACCACTTAAAAAATATACCTACATTATAAGAAGGATTGGCATAAATAATTTTACCTGATAGTGCAGTCCCTAGTCCAGCCGCAACGCCCCAATTATCTTTAATATTCCAAGCAATTTCAGGAGAGAAACTAAAATACTCCGCGTTATTGGCAAAAATACTAGTATTACTAGATTC
>CALJVJ010000290.1 GCA_937974625.1 uncultured Saprospiraceae bacterium | reverse complement strand
ATATCCTTGAAAATATCAACAACACCTTGAATGGAGATATTATTGGAAAACAGTTTGGAATAAGTCGGATGCAGTTGCACCGAAAATTAAAAGCATTAACTAACCAATCTATCAGCGAATTTGTCAAAACAGTTAGATTAGAAAAGGCTTTAGATTTGCTAAATGAAAAGGAATTAAATATTTCTGAAATTTCCTATACTACAGGCTTTTCCTCTCCAAATCATTTTTCTAGAGTTTTTAAAGAAAAATTTGGCAAAACTCCTTCTGATATCTAAAACCCTTGTGTTTTAGCCGTTTTGTTACAGGATGTGTAACTTCTGTTACACCTGTTACAGCCTAAAAAGTAGCTTTCCCATACCTTTGTACACGTAACCCCATCAATAGTTGAAATCGGAATTAATCAAATCAAGTTTCTAAAATCGCTACTCTTTGGGCGTAAGCCTGAAGACCATTGTAAATAGGGCTCTTATTTTCAAAAGAGATGAACTGCGATGCGATAGAGAAAATCACGTTTAGGCCACCAAAATCCGAAAGAGTTGAATGTGGTTAATTCACGTTCAACTTCTTTAAATTTTGATTGTTTTATGCTAAATATTCCACCTACATTCGGGACTGTTTAAGTCCAATCTTGTTTGGACTTCCGAAAAAAAGTGTCTTAGACTGCTGCGATTTGCCAAAATGAATTTCCATACTTCAATTAGTATAATAATATTACAAACATTTTTGAATTGACTAAAGCTGAAATTGCATCTATAGTTCAAGTCATTTTGGCAGAGCACTTTAATGTGGAGACTACTCCTACTATGAAAAACGTAACTTTAGAAAAACTAAATAAAAACTTTAAAATTTTAGGGTTTTTATTTGAATTGGAGCGATTAATTCAATTACAATTAAAAAAAGAAATTTTAATCATTGAACACTTTAGCGCTTCCATTCACACTGTGGAAGATTTGATTGAATTAGTTTTTAAAAACTATGACAAATAGGTTAGTTAATTTTGAAATACTCTTAGATTACCTACTATGAAACACTAACGTAAAATTTGAGTATTTTTTTCAAACGGGGATGATGGTATCATCCCCGTTTTGCTTTTTATTAATCAGGAATTAATATTTTTTACTTTAACAAAAGAGCGCTAGCCCCTTAGATAATAGGCTACTGCAACAATGTAACTTCCCCATCTTTAATAGATAAAGTACCTAAATTACCCGTTCGATTAGCTACATCAATAGAACTATTCTCCAATCATAAAACTTCTCTTGAACAAACTGCGGAACACCACAACCAAAACAAGAAAAACGGACAATTCTCTGTTCAACAGTCTTTTCTTTTCCAAATAATTTTTTAGCGTTTTTAAAGAAAAATTTGACAAAACGCCTTCTAAAACATAAAAAAACCTTGCATTGGAGGCATTTTGTTACGCTATGTGTAAAAATTGTTACACCTGTGACAGGGTAAAAAGTAGTTTTTGTGCACTTTTGTAACTACAGCCCCACACATATATAATTGAAAATTTAATGACACTGTATGTAATGCGGTGAAGCTTATAAAATCACGTTTAAACTATCCAACTTTAAAAGAGTTGAACGTGAATAATTCACGTTCACTCTTTAAGAGGTTGTGATAAAAAGTTTAGTCAGTTTTGAAATGCTTTGAGCTACACACAATGAAATATTATACTATCCTAAAATTTGAGTTTTTTTGCCAAACTGGGGTGATATAATCATCCCAGTTATTTTCTTTGGATACAAGAAAATTTAATAATTGAGCATAGCATATTAGTGCCTCAATTTGGACCCCAAAAGATTTGGTTGAATTAGTTTTAAGACCTATTAGGTTAGTTAATTTTGAAATACTCTTAAGTTACCTACTATGAAACACTAACTTAAAATTTGAGTATTTTTTTTCAAACGGAGATGATGGGTATCATCTCCGTTTTGCTTTTTATTAATCGGAAATTAATATTTTTTTACTAAAACAAAAGAGCGTTTGTCCCTTTAAATAATAGGCTACTGCATCAACGTAACTTCTCCATCTTTAATATGCAAAGCGCGTAAAGCATCCGTTCGAGTGTCGACATCAATAGAACTATTTTCCAATCGTAAAACCCCCCTTGGACAAACTGCTGAACAAACGCCACAACCAACACAAGACGACCGTACAATATCTTGCCCTCTTTGTGCATAAGCTCGTACATCAATACCCATTTCGCAATAGGTAGAACAGTTGCCACAAGAGATACATTGGTTGCCATTGGTGGTGATTCTAAAGCGAGATTTAAAACGTTGTACTAAACCAATATACCCAGCAAGCGGACATCCAAACCTACACCAAGTTCTATTACCCATTAAAGGATAAAATCCAGTGCCGACGACGCCAGCAAAAGCAGAACCAATCAAAAAGCCATACCACGTTCTGACAGAATCACTATTAAAAATTAAAACTTGATAATTCCCCGTGAAATAGGTGTATAGTACCATCAAAGTCATCACGACTGCAAAAAGTAATACCCCATGAATGATATAGCGTTCATATTTCCATGCTCTTAAACTTTTATCAGATAATTGTCTAAATGGGTCACCCATAGTCTCCGCTAAACCACCACAACCACAAACCCACGAGCAGTACCATCTTTTACCAAAGAAATAAGTAAAAAGAGGAACGCCAATAATCATTAAAGCCAAACCCCATACGAGCATAAAAAGACCTAAACCACCACTGTTAGTTAGCGTGTCTAAATTATAATCAAAAAAGAAAGAATAATTTAAAGGCCAGATATTTTTGAAGTCATAATAGGGCTGATTCAAACGAACTAGGATTTCTGGTAATAAAAAAGCAATAGCTGTTTGAAAAAACATCACGGAACAGGTCCGAACCACTTGATACACATTATGCCGATATTTACTCATCATCCGAATCCCCATGACCAATACGATAATGGTATAAAGTGTCCCGTACAAAAACCATTGACTTGCACCATTACCACTAAGGGATAAACTTAACGGATTTACCATCACGACCCAACTAGTAATATATTCAGGCATCCAGTACAACAAAATATAAAAACCAATCAAATAGATTCCTGTCATTACCCCTAACCAACCCGTAATATCTGGAGACGCAGAACGCTGTGGATTATTCTCTTTCGAACCTTGTCGGAAAAAGACCAACCAACTGATTAAACCGACCATAGCGGCGGTAATAGCAGGCCAGAGTAGGTTGTGATTCATGTAGAAGATGCCATAAATAATAGTTCCAACAATCGTTAAGCCTAAGAAAATACTTCTAATGTTAAACTGTAAACCTCTGGTTAAGGAATTATGATAAATAGCGTTGTTTTTGATGCCCGGTAAAGAAATGAACTTTGGAAGGATATATAATAATCCCCCTAAAATACCCAAACCAAAGGTGAGCATAAACCAACGAATCGGATTTTGTGCTATTGGACCAACACTTGCTGATTTGACCACTCCAAACATATAATCTTTAGTGTTGCCCATCCTGAAATCCCATTCATAGACGCCTTCAGGGATGCCATCTTTAGCTTTTTCCTCTAGTGATTGCTGGGCATCTACTAAGGTCTTTTTTAAATCACTTATAAAGGCAAAATTAGAGTCATATCTTTTATCTAATAAGCCATTGACTTTAGCTTTTTCTAAGATTTCCTTTTTGTGGTATTCTTTAGAAATATCTAAGGAATCAGCGGACAATTGGTATTTTCCCATTCCTAAGGAAAGCGTAAATAAAGCCAATGCAATGATGAAGATTCCTAATCCTATTTTTTGTATAATATGCATTTCTTAAATGGTAAATGATAAATGTTGAGTAAAACGAAATCCCGATTTTTATCGGGGATAAATGAGGGTACAAGATTAGACGCCTACCGCCTTTCTTAGGAATTTCAACGCAGCGGTTAAACTTCGCTTTTGCTTTAGTTGTAAATTCTTTCCAGTTTGCTGGTTGTAGATTTTGACCACTTCTGTTTCGTATTCTTTGTAAAACTCTGGGTCAAAATTGGCAAGCCCTAAATTTTGTAAAACGGTTTCCACAGACGTTTTTTCTTTTAACCATTTTTCACATACTTCGTGTCGATAGCGAATACCCATTAAATTGAAACCTACAATTTCAGAAGTTTTATTGTCATAAACGATTCGAATACTTTTCCGACCTTCTGGATGTTCCCAATAGATAGACGTATGATTTTCTGGCGCTTTCGCTAAAACAGTACCATAGACTTGATATTCAATGTCTACAAATTTTGCTGAGTTAAACCAGATAGTTGGATTGTATGCTTGTGGTTTGCCACAGACCGTATAGGCAACGGTTTCTCCCATCATTTTTCCTGTGTACCAGACAGCTTCTATTGGACGCCTACCTTCGTTAGGATTCCGTAATTGGGCGCAGTCTCCAATGGCGTAAATATCTTTAACACTTGTTTCTAATTTTTCATCCACTAAAATACCTTTACCAACTTCTATTTCAGGCGCACTTTCTTTGATGAAACCGATATTAGGATGAACCCCTGCGGTGAGCCCTACAAATTGACAATCTATTCGTTCTCCTTTATTCGTAATCGCTGCACAAGCTGTGCCTGTACCATCATCAATGATTTCTTTTAACTCCGTTTCTAAGCGTAAGTCTATTCCATTTTCTACGATGTGCTTACTCACCATTTTTGATTCTTCCGTTGGCAAGACCGCATTCCAATAAAGGTCTTCTCGTACTAAAAAAGTTACTGGAATGTGCCGAGAGTGGAACATTTCTGCCATTTCAATACCGATTAAACCTCCTCCGACAATTACTGCTCTTTTTAGATTTTTATCACTTGCGGCTTCCATGCCATCCAAATCTTGCATACTGTACATCCCTTGAACCCTGTCTAAGTCTTGCCCCGGCCAACCGAATTTATTGGGAGTGGAGCCACAGGCAATGATTAGCTTATCATATCCCATATTCGCTCCTTCCTTAAAGACTAATTGTTTGTTTTGACTATCAATTTTAGATACAAAACCACGCTTTAAGTCAATTCGATTTTTTTCCCAGAACCAATCCTCGTAAGGTTTTAAGTCTTCTTTTCGCATGTGCCCCATATAGGCATACATGATAGCGGTGCGGGAGAAAAAGTAATCTGTTTCAGCAGAAATGACGGTAATTTTGTGGTCGCTTAGTTTTCTGATAAAGCGAGCTGCGGTAATACCACTAATTCCGTTTCCAATGATGGCAATGTGCATAAAATGAGGTTAATATGGTTGCAAGGTTATGAGGTAATGATGTTAGCCTTCAAGTTTAAAAATAGAAACGTAACAGATGCCTAATCGTTACCTTTTGTGCTTAAGGTACTAAACATTTTAATGAATGTGCTAAATAAAAATAAAGTTGTTTCAAAGAGTAGTAGAATGATTAAAACGAAGAACTATTGTCCTAGTAAAGACGAAGGAATTGGCAGATTTCTTAAAAAAGGTTAAATCAATGTCGGCTACTGTTAATTTATTGTATAAAACTAGCATTTTATTTATTTTGGCAATACCTTTGATACAATACAACTATAACCGATTAATTAGTAACTAATATCCCATTTACATGAAGCAAACTTTACTTCTATTTTTTCTTACCTTTTCCGTCTACCTGTCAGCACAGGTTACCCTTAAATTAACCCAACCAGAAGGTTCTACGACTGCTTTATCTTCAGAGGATGATGTAACTGCTAAAGGATTTATCAAAAATGAATCTGACCAAACAGTTACCGTTAAGTGGAAAAGAAATGTCGTTCAGCTAACGGATGGTTGGGATACTGCCGTTTGTGATAAAAATCTTTGTTATACACCAACTTATGGTGAAACTTCTGAAGCAGATGGTACCAACCTAGTATTAGCGGCAGGTGAAGAGTCTAATTTTGATATTCATGTCTATCCAAATGGCATTGAAGGAGCAGCTATCGTAGAATTGACTGCGACGGATGTTACCAATGCTGAAAATACGGTAACGGGTACTTTTAGTTTTAATCAAACAACAACTAGCACTTTTTCAATAGCTAAGCCAGATATTAAAATTTTCCCTAACCCAACAACTAATTATATTTCTTTATCTAATGAAGAATATGTGGAAAGTTTAGCGATTTATAATATTGTAGGCCGTAGAGTGAAGTTATTCAATGCTAATTATAGCAACCAATATAATGTAGTTGATTTACCAACTGGTATTTATTTGGTAAGATTAATTGGTGCTAATGATAGAACTATTAAAACGGTTAGATTGAGTAAGAAAGGAGGCGCTTAGAAATGGTAAATGATGAATGGTAAATTTTAAATAATCATTCAGTCTTCAATATATTTAAATAAAAATCGAGTTAGTACTTTATGTGCTAACTCGATTTTTATTTTGGGATTGTCGTTACTTTTAGATTTTACAGTTGTAATTTTATATTTTCTTGATACCTCTGACAATCAATGTAATTGATGGTCTGACTTATGACCTCTATTAAATCTAAATCATGAGACCTTATATTCTTGCCGAAACTAACTGGAAAACCGTTAAAGAAACGGATTATAAAGTAGCCATTATGCCTTGGGGAGCTACCGAAGCGCATAATTATCATTTGCCTTATGCGACGGATAATTATCAAGTGGACTATGTAGCAGCAGCGGCAGCAAAAGTTGCATGGGAAGCAGGCGCTAAGTCGATTGTTTTGCCCTGTATTCCTTTTGGCATCAACACTGGCCAGTTGGATGTAAAGCTATGTATGAATATCAATCCAAGTACGCAAATGGCGATATTAAAAGATACCGTCGATGTGATAAAGCGAGCAGGGATAGATAAAATAATTTTGTTGAATGGGCATGGAGGAAATAATTTTAAGAACATGATACGGGAAATGTCTTTTCATTTTCCAGATGTTTTTATTTGTTGGGCCAATTGGTTTCAGGCGGTTGATTGGAAAAAATATTTTGATGACCCTGGTGACCATGCAGGAGAAATGGAAACAAGTGCGATTATGCACATTGCGCCCGACTTGGTTCGCCCTTTAGCAGAAGCTGGAGATGGTGCTGCCAAGCGATTTAAAATCAAAGCTTTTAAAGAAGGTTGGGTGACCGCACAGCGTAAATGGACACAAGTGACGGCTGATACTGGTGTTGGGAATCCTTATCCATCGACTGCGGAAAAAGGAGCAATTTATTTAGCCGATTGTGCAAAAAATATTGGACAGCTAATAACAGATTTAGCGAATACGCCGAATGATGAGTTGTATGAGTAGCTTGAAAATTAATAATTTTGAACACGACCTAGCGCAAATCAAGTAAAGGAAACCGTTTAAATCAGTTCAATCTGTGATTCAATCCTAGCAGTTTTTAAATACTATACAGTCACTATCTAAAAAATAACTTCCGTCGCCCCCCAACCATAACGAGGATGATACTCATTTTTAAATGTTTGGACTTCTGGTATTTGGATTAGACGACTAGCAATCATATTCTTTAATTTCCCTTTTCCAATACCATGAATTACATATACTCTTGGAGCACCTAGCCGAATGGCTTTGTCAATAAATCGGTCAAAATGTTCTAATTGTAAGTGGAGCTTTTCGGCACTATTCATCTTTCCTTTTCGACTAGATAAATGCTCTATGTGCAAATCTATTTCGCCCGAAAAATTGGCGTATTCTTCAACATCGTGGACTTTATATTTGCTTGAATTTGATTTTTGCTGGCGGACTGGTCGGACGTTTTTTTGCGTATAGGTTTTTAAGTCCTCTCCCTTATCGCCCTTCTTTGTCGGAGCGGAATCAAATAAAATATATAAATGTACTGGTCGATTTAATAGTGGGGCAGTTTTGACTTTTTTAAAAAACTGTTGTGGTTTGACTTTAAGTAATTTCTGCTGTTTTTGCCCAGTACCTTCCGTCGTTATTTTCCAAGATTCGATATCATAAGTGGGGGAGTCGTTGAGTTGGTCGAATAAAAGGTCGGGTAATTGAAAGGTCGATGTACCTGTTAATTTTCCATGGATGGTTTTATCAGGCTGATTCGGAATACTGGTCTTAATGCTAAAGATAAATTCATCTGTTGTGTCGTTAATCAAAAAGACTTGATACTTTGTCACCATATCGTCCCAATCTTTTACGGGGTCGAATGCTAATTGTAATCCTTGACTTTTTAGTATAGTGTATTGTGTTTCTATGGCAGGATGCTCGTATTGGACCACTTTTTTAGGAGGGGGAGCCGTATTGATTATTTTTGCCTTATGGTTGGTATTCACATAGTCTTCTGCTCGCACTAAGTCTTCTTCAAAAACAGGGATTTCCATAGCTTGTGCATCTACCCAAACATTGAGCATGCCATCACCTAACATTTCTGTGATTTCTCCTATATCTCCTGTATGTTTTAATCGGACTTTTGTCCCTATTGCGAAAAGCATGAATTATTAAGTGAAATTATGAAATGTATATTAACATGTAAACAGAAGAACTGAGCATCAGTTTTGGCTAAGGTAAAAAAAAATTACTCGCTTGCTGTATTTTATTACTTCTTTTTATCCATCAAATCGTTCAATATAATATTCGTTTTTGTAATACCATAGGAAGATAATTTATCTAAAAAAGTAACTAAGTGACTGTTATCCCTCAATAAGACCTCCATTATCATACAATCTTCTCCAGTGACTCGATAACAGGCTTGTACAGGTTCAAATAGAGGTACGTCTTTTTTAAATTCATGTAATTTTGGAAAACCTAGTTTAATGGTAATTAGTGCTTTTATAGAATTCCCTAATTTGCTATGGTCTATCGCTAAGGTATACCCTTTTATCAAACCGCATACTTCCATTTTTTGAACTCGTTTGGCTACTGCTGGTGCCGTCAAACCTATATCTTTTCCGATACTCGCATAAGCTATCCGAGCATTCTTTTTTAACTGACCTAAAATTTTATAATCAAATTCGTCTAGTGTCATAATCGAAAGATATTTATGTTAAATAATTTTGAATCGAATGTAATTTAGTAATTTTTGTTTGATTTATAAAGTATAATGATGAAAAATGTAACGTATCTTTGAAGGAAAAAAGATGATTAATTTTGACTTTAATACACAAGAAAGAGCAAATATTCACCAAGCAGTCTTTCAGTCAATGGAAACATTTATTGAAAATACAGGAGATTTAGAGGTGGCTTCGAAGCTCAATATCTCAGAGATTCGGGAATATGCAGAACAATTTGATTTTAACCAAGCAGCTGACCCGATGACCATTATTTCAACGGTCATTAATGGTTTGAAAAAATATGCTGTCCATACTCCTCATCCTAAATATTTTGGGTTATTTAATCCTAGAGCTAATTTTTTGTCTACAGTGGCAGATTATATTACAGCTACTTTTAATCCTCAATTGGCTGCTTGGAGCCATGCTCCTTATGCTGCTGAAATAGAACAATTTTTAATCAAAGAATTCGGTCAAAAATTTGGCTATCAATCAACGGTCATTGATGGTACTTTTTGCACTGGAGGAGCGGAAGCAAATTTGACGGCGATGTTATGTGCTTTGAACCACCATTTTAATGATTTTTCTACAAAAGGTGTTCTAGGAATGCCTAAAAGACCAATTATTTATTGTTCTTCGGAATCTCACCATTCGATTACTAAAGCTGCTAAGACCACGGGTTTAGGCACTGCTTCTGTAGTTACAATTCCTGTAGGAATGGATTTAAGAATGGATACCAATTTATTAATCGAACAGATTGAATCGGATAAAAAAGCAGGTTATGAACCAATGATGGTTGTAGGCACTGCAGGGACTACTGGCGCGGGTGCTATAGATAATTTATCAGTCATTGCTGAAATAGCTAAAGCTCATCAGTTATGGTTTCATGTGGACGCAGCTTACGGTGGAGCAGTGGCTATTTCTCCAGAACTTAGCACTTGGATAAAAGGTGTGGAACAAAGCGATTCTATTACCCTTGATATTCATAAATGGTTTTCTGTCCCAATGGGTACAAGTATATTTTTGACCAGTAATAAGAAAATATTGCATCAAACTTTTGGGGTTTCTACTAAATACATGCCGAAGGATGGCGACCCAGAGAAAATCACAGACCCATATATTCATTCTATCCAATGGTCTAGGCGGTTTAATGGTTTAAAACTCTATTTGCCGCTAGCAGTTTTTGGTTGGGAAGGGTATGAGAAAATAATTCGACATCAAATTGGATTGGGTAATGCTTTAAGAACAGGCTTAATTGAAAAAGGATGGATAATAGAAAATGATTCTAAGTTACCGATTGTTTGTTTTACCCATCCTACTTTGAAAGGAAACGAAGCAGCAATTGTACAAATCACAGAGTCGATTGTCAATTCAGGAAAAGCATGGCTTTCTGTTTATCCTGTTCGAGAACAAAGCACCTTCCGTGCTTGTATTACTAATTTTTCTTCGTCTTTGGAAGATGTGCAAGAATTGATTGATTTATTGGATTTTTATCGAACGAAATTTCTTAATTCATAAGAATCAAACCCTACCAAGTATAACTAGGCGGTTTAATCCCATTCATTCGGATATACAAATTAGCCTTTGCGCGATGATTGGCAAGATGGTCTTGCACATAAAATAAGGCAAAAGCTCGACTCACCTCATTTTTGCTGTGATACATAATACATAGCTCATCTAACTGCTTTTGCTCAATAGTATGAATAATATTCGTCGTGTAAGCAAACCCCTTTTTCATTAATGTTATAATCTCTGTCTTGGTCATCGTCGATGCATCCAACCGAACAGGTTTCACGTCCATCCCTTGGACATATCGCTTGGTCAACAACTCCGTAGAAGTAGCGATATGAACCATTTGTTCTGCAAAAGTTTTGCTTACTTCCGTAGGTCGATAAGCGTATAAGGTATCAGGCATAGTTTGGGCTACGTCCAGGCAGTGTTCCATTGCTTCTTCCCAAATAGGAAGGTACATTTTTGTGAAAGGTGTTTTTGGAAGAGTATCTGTTTGTGCAGATACGATGAAGCTAGTTAATAGCAAGATAAATAATAAATAGTATCTATTCTTCATGGATTATTTTTTGAAAAGTGGTGCATTATGATTTGTCTAATTTGCTATTTAATCTGTGTTCCTTTTTATTTGACATATCATTAGTGAATTTTACGGATTAACAAGCCGCTTTACTTTAGCCACCAATATTATCTATGATAGCTGCATGAATTTGTTCCATATATAAATCTGGAAGGTCATGTCCCATTCCATCAATAAATAATTTCTTAGCGTGTGGAATGAGCGGCGCATATTTTTCACAATGCTCAAAACGTACCAAAGGGTCAGACTTTCCATGAATAATAAGGGTCGGCATTTTGATGCTTCCCAATTCTTCGAGTCTAGAGCCTGATGCTGCAATGGCGGCTGTATGTTGGTCGCCTACTTTTGGATTTGACCCTTTTCTTTTGCGTAATTCATAAAGCGTTCTTTCTACTCCTTTTTTTATGGGGTGACTGTAAGGTCCATTTCCTTGTAATAATTGCTGGATGCCTACCGTAAATTTCATTGCTCCTGCTTCACTTGGTGGCATTAAGTACCTCAAGGTCAACCTTAAGAAGTCCTGCATTCCAGCGGCATTGATAGATGGCATTTCTGGGTCATTCATATAACCAGAGGACATGATGGAGGTTAACGTTTCGGTGCGGTCACTATGACTAAGTGCTACTCTTTGGGCTATCATGCCGCCCATTGATGCGCCTATGATATGTGCTTTTTCTACACCCGTAGCGTCTAAAACAGCTATGCCATCCTTTGCCATGTCTTCTAGTGTGTAGGGATGCTCCGAGTTCCAATCTTTCATCCAATCAGATTCTCCAAGTCCACGGTTGTCGTACCTAATGACTTGATACCCTGCATCTACTAAGGGTTGTGTGAAATTCGGTCCCCAAACAATGGCAGAGGAACTGTGTCCCATAACTAAGAGAATAGTTCCTTTTACAGAATCTGTAGGCGTCATCTTTTCATACCAAATTTTTACATCTCCATTCTTAGCAAAACCTGTTTCTCCTGTAATCAATTCTGGCAACTCGTCTGATGCTAAAACCTCTGCTACTATTTCATCTGTTTCAGCAGGTAACTGAATCCCTGTATTGAGGAAGATATAGTAACCTGCTACACAAATAGCGATGACAACTAAAAGACCGATTAATATTTTCTTTAACATAATTAGGTGTTTTGGAACTGATGATATTCTGCTTGTAAATTATGGAATAATTAGCGATTGATATTCCTCTTGACCTTTTTTTGTTAAATAAGGAAAAAGGAATGCTCCGACTAATTGATTATAATGTTTAATTTTTGCGGATGCTGTTCCACGGTATAAAATTTCTGCGTGTGATAACCAGAAATTATTCAAAATCATAATTTGCTCAATTACTTGTTTGAATTGTCCTTTATAGACTTCTGCTTTTAGTAAACCCATTTGCTGTAGTGCAGCAAAGAGTCCTATCATTTGCTCGTTTCTTTGAATAGTTAATGCTTGATAATGTGTTTTAATGGAAGGATGCCACCGCATTATCTGTACAAAGTTGAGCATTAAAAATTTATAATCTATGAAATATTGATTGGTAATAGTAGTTATTTCAAAAAAAAGTGTAATGGATAATTCATTAACGTTTAGTTTATTATACATGCTGTCAAATTGCTGTACGAGCTGCTTATATAATGCTATAATAATTGATTCTTTTTTTGGAAAATGATAACATAAATTACCTTGACTCATATTTAATGCCAGCGCTATCTGCCGAGTCGTTACCGTCTCGACACCTTTCTCATTAAATAATTCAAGTGATTTAGCTAATATCTTTTCCTTTGTGGTCATAACTTCAAAATTAGGGATTATTTTTTAATTAGTAGACTTGACCTAGTTATTTATTTCCACTACTTTTGTGTAATTAGTAGACTTGACCTAATTTTTAATTATGAAATTTATTATCTCTGGTGGTGGAATTTGCGGTTTAACTATGGCTATTGTTTTAGAACAACAAGGACATCAAGTTGAAGTGTTTGAAGCCGCTGCTGAAATCAAAGCGATAGGCGCTGGTTTGGTGCTTAGCACCAACGCGATTAAGGCCTTAAAGCATATTGGAATTGACCAAGCAGTTTTGGCAAAAGCTAACCTTTTGGATAGTTTTGATATTACGCTAGCTAAGGGAGAAAAGTTAATGAAAACGGATGCGGTAAAATTAAGGTCGAAATATGGCGCTATTGGTAATGCTACCATACATCGAGCAGAACTGCATGCGGTACTTTTAGGCTTATTAAAAGATAAAGTTGTTTTTAATACTGGAAAAAGAGGGCAAGAAGTTTTACAAGATAAGGATGGTGTCACCTTGATGTTTGAAGATGGGACAAGTGCAAAAGGAGATTTTCTGATTGCCTGTGATGGAATTAACTCCCCAATCAGACAGCAGTTATTACCTTCATCGGTAGCTCGATATGCAGGGTATACTTGTTGGCGCTCTGTGATAAACCATGATGGGTCATTTGACAATAAAAATGCGACAGAAACTTGGGGCAAGAATGGTAGATTTGGTGTTGTGCCACTTACGGATAATCGAATCTATTGGTTTGCATGTTTGAATACACCTATTGCAAAAGACCCAAAGATGAAGGCTTTTCAAGTAGCAGACCTTAAAGCTTGTTTTAAAGGGTATCATCACCCAATCCCTCAGTTACTGGATTTGACAGTTGATAAAGACCTACTTTGGAATGACATTGAAGATATTAAACCCATCCAACAATTTGCTTTTGACCGCATTCTTTTAGCTGGTGATGCCGCACATGCGACTACGCCAAATATGGGACAAGGTGCTTGTCAAGCTATAGAAGATGCTGCTGTATTATTAAGCTGTTTGAAACAATATAAATCAACTACAACTGCTTTTCAGGATTTTGAGCAAAAACGAATTCCTCGAACGACTAAAATTGTCAACAGTTCTTGGACATTTGGTAAATTGGCACAAGCAACTAATCCTATCTTAATTACCCTCCGAAATTTTATCCTAAAAATAACGCCACAAAGAGTCAATGAAAAGCAAATGGACTTTTTATTTGATGTGGAGTTTTAACACTTTTTTCGCTAGAAATATTCTTTAAATTGCCTTATATGTCACATTTTAGGGCATTTTTTATATTTCTATCAACTCTGTTACTCTTATCTTTTGTTAAAAAATATTTTTTTTTGAATATAATTTATTAATTATGTATAGTTGTTTCAATTATTTAATTATTTTTGTCTCATATCCAATTACTTATTATACAAAAAAAGAGGCAATCACCTAGGTGACTACCTCTCCACTATGAAACACTATATCTTTAGTTAATTTTATTCTATGTCACAAAATAGGAAAAAAATACTAATTTTTTAGATTTTTAATTTTTTTTCCCCTTTAAAGGGCATAACTTTTATTTCAAACTCGCTTTTTACACTACTTTAAAGCTTGTTTCCCTCATAATTTTGAGGGAAATTATAGCTTTCCTTTCCTCTTTTTTAATTGAAATTCCCAATAGCTACTGTATAGATTCAAACCTTTCACGTTTATTTTAGTTGTATGTATTAGATTACTATTTTATCAAAGAAGAGGTAGATAGCAAATTATCACTCATTGATTAGTATTGACAAGAAAATAACTCAGTCATTTAGGTTTTAAATTACTCTGATAGCTATCGAAGTTTTCTATAGGTTTTCAAATCATTGAAAAAAGGACTCATTTTAAAATCGATTGACTTATTTTTTGTCGTTCTTAATTATAATTTTGAAAAAAATATCATGCAACGAATTTTACTTATCCTAAGTTTATCCTTCCTCAGTATATTAGCATTTTCGCAAAGACCACAAGGTAGTTATGGTGGGGGTGGGAAAAGAGGTGGAGGCGGTCCTTCTATTACTGGTAAAATTATTGGCCAAGTAATGGATACTTTGAGTAAAGAACCTGTTGGCTTTGCTACTATCGTTTTGATAAATCCCAAAGACAAAAAAGAAGTCAATGGTAATATCACAGAAGACGATGGGAAGTTCAAATTGTCCGAAGTCAAAGTAGGCACTTATGATTTGCAATTATCTTTTATTGGCTATAAAACTAGAATGTATCGAGGCATTACGCTGACTCCTAAAAAGCCTGATATTAATTTAGGTAAGATGTATTTGGTTGCAGATAATATTTTATTAGATGCAGTGGAAGTAGTCGAGGAAGCATCCGTTATCGAAAATCGGATTGATAAGATTGTTTATAATGCAGATAAAGATGTAACTTCTACTGGTGGAGATGCGGCAGATGTTTTGCGAAAAGTCCCTTTGTTGTCAGTAGATTTTGATGGAAATGTAAGTTTAAGAGGTAGTTCCAACTTACAAATTTTGATTAATGGAAAACCATCGGGGATGTTTTCTGCGAATGTGGCGGACGCGCTTAAAATGTTGCCTGCTGACCAGATTAAAACAGTAGAAGTTATTACCACCCCTGGCGCCAAATATGATGGTGAAGGCTCTGGTGGAATTATTAATATTATTACTAAAAAGAAGAGTATTGAAGGCATAACTGGTTCTGTTAGTGCCTCCGCTGGAAATCGACAAAATAATAGCAATTTAAGTTTGAGTGCTGCCAAAGGACGTTTTGGAATGAACGCCAATGGCTCTGTTTATTATTCACTTCCAAATGATTCGGAAACTACTTTTTTAAGACAAGACCAAGTTAATGGAGCGACTAGAACTTTTGGACAAAATGGTATTACAGAATCTTCTAGATTAGGTTTTAGAGGCACTGCGGGCGCATTTTATGATATCAATGCTTACAATGCGATTAATACTTCTTTCCAATTAGGTGGTTTTTCTTTTGACCAAACCGGCGAGTCCACAGTTAGCTTTGATGACCCTGCTAATGGTTTTATCCAAGAATATCTTAGAACAAGCGATGGTAAGAGGGGACGAAATAGTTTTGATTGGACCTCTGATTACACCAAGACTTTCCCTCAGAAAGGTAGGGAATTAGCCTTAGCGTTTCAATTAAGTGGAAACAATCAGAATAATAATACAGATTATACGCAGCAAAATATTTTAAATGCAGAAGATTTTGAAGAAGAAGGTCGTAATGACGGTGATAACCGAGAATATATTTATCAAGTAGATTACACCCATCCTTTTGGAAAAGCACTAAAACTGGAAGTAGGGGCTAAGTCTATTTTAAGAAGAATAAACAGTGACTATTCCTATAATCTGTTAAGTGGATTAGACATTACCCCTTTTCGTTCGGATATTTTCAAATATAATCAAGATGTAATGGCTGGTTATGTTTCTTTTAATTGGACGATTAACAAAAACTGGGGATTGGTCGCAGGTACTCGTTATGAAGCGACGAAGATTGACGGAAAATTCGTCAACGACGGTGGGGTGTTTGATAATAGTTATAATAATGTCTTACCAAGTATTATTTTGTCTAGAAAATTAAAAGGATTCTCTTCTTTGAAATTGAGTTATACCCAACGAATTCAGCGACCAAGTTTATTCTACATCAACCCATATACAGACGCTGCGGATAGAAGAAATGTGACCTTTGGTAACCCTCAATTAGACCCTGAAACCGTAGACCAATATGAATTGGCTTATAATAATTATTTCAAAGGTGTAGTGTTCAATGCTGCTATTTTCTACCGACAGACGAATGATATCATCGAAAGCTTTTTGACAGTAGACAGCGAAGGTATTTCTATTACTAATTATCAGAATGTTGGACAAAACAATTCTGTTGGATTTAACTTCTTCTCTTCTGGTACGATAAAGAAGAAATTAACCATTCGTGGTGGATTTAATATGTTTACTTATAGTGTTGATGGTATGGCGAATGGCGAAAGTGTAAGTAGAGATGGCTTACAATATGGAGGTAATTTAAGTGGTACGCTAAGCATGAAAAAGGATTGGAAAATCGAAGGTTTTGGATTCATGCGTTCTCGTAGACAAACCGTACAAGGAAAAATTCCTTCTTTTTGGATGTATAGTATTGGTATAAAAAAAGATATTTGGAATAAACGAGGCTCTATTGGAGTCCGAATGGTAGAACCATTCAATAAGACAAAGTCTTTTATTACCGAACTAGATGGAGATACTTTTTCTCAACGAAGTGAATTCAAATTACCTTTCCGTTCTTTTGGTTTGAACTTTAGCTACAAATTTGGAAAATTAGACTTTAAGACGAAGAAAAGAAGAGGTAGCAAAATTAAGAACACAGATGTGAAATCTGGTGGAGACGGGAATAATAACTTTTAAGACATACTATCCAATTTTGTTAAGAATAACATTAGAAAGAATCATGAAAAAATAACTCTGTCATTCTGTTTTAGCCTTCTTTTTATAAACAGCTTTGCTGGATAGAAAAAGAAGACTAAAACGGAATGTTGAAGAACGGAGTTATTTTTTCATTATAATTAGGCCTCCTCCTCTGGCATTTCAATCGGTGTCAACATCGGCAATCCAATCAACGCTTCTTCTTCCTTAGAAACACTCCACATCTTGAAAAATCCACCATCTGCTCGAGCTATATGTTTGGCAAAAGAAGTTAGACTGATATAAAATTTAGCCGCTAATCTTTGTGGCAATTTAGCTAGAATTGGATTTAAGCCCGCTAATTTATCAGCAATCATTTGCGTTCCTTCCTTTGACTCTGCTGGAATTTCTTTGATTAAGTAACTTAATTTACCCGCAAAATCTTTATTAGCCTTTTCGTAAAAACTATTTAATTCTGGCTCATTAGCATAACTTCTAATATCCGTTAATTTTTTTGCCCAGTTCGTTTCGCTAGCGTCTATCTTTCCATCTGCACCAGCAATTAAAACAGTCACTAAAGGCAAAGCGTCAAATAATAATGCTTGCTCTTCTTGACTTAGGTTTTGGATTGCATTTAACATAGTAGAATATGGTTTTTATGATTAAATTTAATGTAATTCGTTTTAGATTTTAATCTATTATTTTGACTGAGGATTGAAGGCTTAGTCACGTCTTTTTGAATGTTCAACACCGTCCTTTTCAAAATAAACTGCGAAGATAGGACTATTTGTAATTTGATGCAGGGCTTGGTATATGAAATTTTAATTTATTCTTTCTTAATTTTGGGTATTATGTTTCTTTGTAACTACAACAATTTAATAATCTAACAAATAAATAACTACCCAATAATGGCAAAAATTAAAACAAATCATTCTCAAAACGATAATGGCAATATTTATAGAGCAGGTGTTTTTGCTTTTATTGTTGGTATTTTATATTGGGGGTTTAGTTATATGGGAGAGGGGGAGAGCCCACTATTAGACGATATTAGAACTCAAATTGAAGAAACAACAGGTGGTGGAGACTCGCCGAGTAAGAATACCACTTCTGCCAATTATTTACCTACTTCCACTACTGGTCAAATCGTCGAGCATGCTTTTTATACCTTGTCTTATTCTGAAGAACACGAACAGGCAGAATGGGTAGCTTACGAAATAACAAGAGAACGATTAAATAATAAAGTGGCTGACCGAACGGATAATTTTAGACCTGATTCTAAAGTGAAAACTAGGTCTGCTACACCTGCTGATTATCGAAGGTCTGGCTATACTAGAGGACACTTAGTCCCTGCTGGTGATATGGGATTTAGTGAACGGGCAATGTCAGAAACTTTCTACATGAGTAATATGAGCCCCCAACTGCGCAATCAAAATATGGGCGTTTGGCGGGAATTGGAAGAACAGGCTAGAGATTGGGGTAGAAAATACAAACATTTATACATCGTTACGGGGCCTATACTAACCGAAAAAGAGCTTGATAGAATTGGTAAGAACGTGGTAACCGTTCCAAGAAATTATTATAAAATTATTTTGGATATCACCGACCCTGAATATAAAGGCATAGGGTTTATTATTCCTAACGCAATTAGTGATGAACACTTGACGGAATTTGCGGTGACCATCGATGACGTAGAAGAAGTAACAGGCATTGATTTTTTTCCAGAATTATTGGATGACGAATTAGAAGCGGAATTGGAAGGTTCTATCGATGTCAGGCGCTGGAAATTTAGTGAGAAACGCTTTCAACAACGGGTGAAACAATGGAATAATCAATAAATGGGCTAGATAGGGCGAATCTTAAATCTTACAACACCTAAAATATAGGTTATTAGATGTTATTGAAGGTTATTGAAAGTTATTATCGGTTGGACGAAAAATAAGTGCAACCAAAAGCGATTTTACGATAAACAAGTCAAGGATAGAATTCTCCTGTAAACACCCAACTTAACTTCAATAACCTTCACTTTTATAACCTAACTAATAACCAAAAATAACTTAATGAACTATGAAATACCCAAACTAGATAAACCTCAAAATGGTCGAAGAATTGCTATAGGAGACATTCATGGTTGTGCTGATACTTTTCAATTGTTGCTACGGAAATTAGCTATTCAAAAGGAAGACCAGCTTTTTCTATTAGGAGATTTAATTGATAAAGGTGGACGTAGTAAAGAAGTGATTGATGCGGTCCTTGAATTGCAAAAAGAAGGATATCAAGTTTTTCCAATAAAAGGTAATCATGAACAAGCTTTTTTGGATGCTTATCACGAGGGCTTTGACTTTTTTATGGAATACTTAACGACGAATAATACAGCCGATTTTTTAGATGATGATATTGAAGCTTACTTGACCTATTTTTCTAGTTTTGAATATTGCTATGATTTAGGCGATTGGCTAGCTTGTCATTCAGAATTTCTAATAAATGAACGTAGTATTTATCGAGGAATGAGGGGTATGTTTTCTAGAATCGATTTTCAAATTAGTGAAGCATTAATTTTAGAAAAAAGACAAATTACAGGACATTTTGTTACTCGAACTTCACAAATCGAAACGAGTATCAAAAATAAAAATAACGTCATTTATTTGGATAGTGGCTGTGTCTATGCGGAGAATGAAGAATTAGGTTATTTGGCAGCTTTTGATTTGGATTCAGAAGAATTATTTCTTCAAAAGAATGTCGAAAGAGTCCTTGAAATAGAGGAAGGGGAAATAACTTAACTATGCTTTTACTATATAGTACACATAGTTTTAAAAACTAGATAGTTAAATTTAATTAGTAAAGTTATGTGCACTATGTGTAAATACTATCTGACTATATGGTTAGAAAATGATTAGAAATTCATCATCTAAATATTCTTTAGGGAATAGGAAATAAATAAGATACCGATAAATGTAGTTTTAGTTTGTTCTTAATACAAGGCGGAAAAAACGGAGTTACCCATACGGGTAATGAGTATTTTTCCAACGCAGTAGAAGGGCAAAATAAAACTACAGAATTGGTAGGTTATATTTTTCCTATTTCCTTACTTCCCATCGCCGCTTTTCCTGCTCCATTCGATAGGCAAATTTATTAGGTGCATCAATCCTAAAATTCATTTTTTCCTTATTCAAAGGATGTTCAAAACTCAATTCTACCGCACATAAAAATAAGCCTTTTCCTTGCAATAACGGCTTATCTCCGTGATATAATTTATCTCCTAAAATTGGACATCCCAGGTTTGCCAAATGAATGCGCAATTGATGGGTTCGACCAGTCAGCGGATATAAATCGACCAAACTTAAATGACTTGTTTTTAAAGATGGACTTTTTTGTTTGACTTGGTATTTCGTGATGGCACTTTTTCCTTCAATAGGAGCTTCAATTATTCCGTTTTCGTTAGCTAACTTTCCTATTATCACTGCCTGATACTTTTTCTGAATGGTCTTGTTCTCAAATTGCTGACTTATTTCGATGTGGGCACTAGTAGTCTTAGCTATCAATAATAAACCAGAAGTGGCGTGGTCTAAACGATGTACAGGTCTTGGTAATTTATAAGCATCGACGGCTTTGGATATTTTTAAATTATGTAATAATGCGTTTTGAATAGTATGGAATTGATTGCCACTAACCACGATTCCAGCGGGTTTGTGGATGACGGCTATTTGGTTATCCTCATAAATAACGGGAAGGTCCAATTCATAAATTTTAGGTGGTTTTTTATCTAATTCGACTAACTCAATTTTTTGACCAGCCGATACCCAGTCGCCTGTATTTCCATGCTTTCCATCTACATAAATCGCTCCTGCTTTAATTGCTTTTTTTACACCTTTTCTAGATGGAATCTGGGGAAATATTCCTACGACATAGTCACTTAAGCGAATAGCTTCAACATTTTTAGGAACAATATGAGTCTGGCGTATTATCATTATTTATTTTGAACAAGACTAATGGTTAAAACTACTGTTTTTTGTGGAAATAGAAAGGACAGGGCTAGTTAAGCATTCTTTTTTTCCCAATATAACCTAACCTTTGGAGGTGTTTTTCATTTATGAAATCCTAATTTTGCTCAATGAAGAACAAAAGTCTAATATTGCCTTATTCGTCTTAAGGGAGATTCCTAATGTCGAAGTTTGATTGGTGGAGGTGCCATTATTCTTTGACTGTTTTTGTTAAAACGCTCGTTAAAACAAACTTAGTTGTATGCCCAGTTATAGTTTTTAATTTTATCTTTGGTATAAATATTTACCCATATGAAAGAACTGTTATCTTGCCTAATCTTCTTTTCCTTTTTACTCTGTTTAAGTGCTTGTATTGATGAAATCAAATTAAATGTCGATACAGAGCAACGTACGCTGGTGGTGGATGGCTTTGTGACAGATAGTTTAGGTGATTTTCAACTTAAACTATCTCAAAGTGCAATTATTGGGATAGGGAATGATAATATTTTGGACCCAATTGCTGATGCAACTGTCAACCTAATGGATACTGATGGGGGGATTTATCCTTATCTAGAATTAGCAGATGATGTAGGTATTTATCAATTGGAACAGTTTAAAGCTCAAAGAGGGAAAGCTTATTTTATCGATATCGTTTTATTAGATGGAAAACATTATCAATCCAAACCTAGTAGGCTACGGTCTAGTAGCAAAATTGATAAAATTTCTTACACTGTTTCTGAAAATACCTATCGTAATAATATAGGTGATTTAGTTACGGAGGAGATTATTACTCTGAATATAAATACAGATGTTAGTGATGCAGAATTACCTCCTTTTTTGCGCTGGAGAGTAGAAGGTGAATATGTTATAAGAGAAATAAGCCCTGGAAATTTGAATCCTAAACGTTGTTTTGTTACAAATAATTTGGACCAAAATGTAATCAGTGTTTTTGATGCTAATGAGTTGAGTGCAGGAATTTTGGAAAATCAAGAAATTGCCAGCACCATATTTAATTTCCGATTTACGGAGAAATTCTGCTTTCATATTTCTCAATATGCTATTTCTGAAGATGAATTTGACTATTGGAATAATATTAAGCAGGTGACCGAAATTAGTGGTAGTTTATTTGACCCTCCTCCTGGTACCGTCGTAGGTAATATTCGGAATGTAGATGACCCTGATGAAATTGTCGTTGGTTATTTTTCAGTCGCTTCTATTTTTTTTCTTAGAGATTTTGTGAATGGGGACGAATTGGGGAGCACTATCGCTCCAAAATGTGGTAGGCGAGAAGTACCTTTTGGCTGTGCTAATTGTTTGGAGCTGAATAATAGTACTATAGAAGTCCCTGATTATTGGGAGCTTTGATTATTTGCCTAACCAAAATTTAAATATGCGCTTAATTAAAAAAGCCAGATTTTTATTAAATCTGGCTTTTTTATGACTATCGACTTTGCCTATTTAGTAGACCGCTCATAAGCAAACCCACCTGCCTTACCATCCGACCATTTGGTAAACTTAACACTTAAGAAAATATTATCTGCCGTTAAGAAAAGCACTAAATCTTTTCCAACCACATCTTTTGGTTTGTCCACCGCAGCTCTAAAGGATTTAAAATCTAAATTGTCAATATCTGAAATAGCACCTATTGCCCATTGGGTCCCTGCTGGGCTACTGCCTTTGGTAGCGCTACTTTCATCTTTGATATTAAAAATTTCATTTCCTGTATTACCTCTAGTTATCCAAACATTATCTGTAATTCTGTCTTGATTACTAGTTTCGTCGGGGCTATCACCATCTCCTTTTTCAAAAGTGATGGTTGTACCTGTCCAGATTTCTCTTGCATCGACTTCTGGTAAATCAGTAGTTCTATCACTGTTACACGAGAAAAGCGTTACTAATGAAATAGCGAAAGTGCATAATAGTAGGAATGAATTATTTTTCATTTTTTTCATTTTTTGAGAAAATTGTGCTAGGTAAAATTTTTTTGATAATAGCTTATTATTTGTGCCATTTGTAACTTCCTAAATAAGGAATTGTTTTAGGCGAGTTTGAATTTTATTGCTAATAGTCGGCTAAGCGGCCATTAGATGGAAATAGTTGAATAATTACATTCGAGGCTACAATGATGGAAGCCGGTAAATTGGGATTGGAGTAGGCGGGAATTGCGAGCCTATAAATTCAACCAATAGTTAACCTTCAACACCAAGGTCCGATTCTTCGGACCCCATTGCTCAATCGCATAATTGTCTGTATAAACCAAGAACAAATCAGATAGCGGTTGGAACCTCCATTGAAGCCGACTATTTACATTGAAATTATCTTGTTGGGTGTTGTATTGTAGGAAGGTGGTCCAAAATAAATCTCGGTTCAAACTAAATTCTAATCTTGGTCCAATTAACAGTAAGGTGGTATTGCCAATATCGCCATCAAAGGTTAATTCATTTGCTTCAAAAGCAACCCCAAAATTGCCCCAAGGCTGTCGGCGATAATTCAACTCTGCAGTAATATTCTTTCTCTTACCACTGTAAAAACCACCTAAACCTCCACCTATTGAGTAGTTGAGCACCTTTCTGTTATCAGACTGATATTCCACTCCAAAAGTACGCCATTTATACCCTTGAGCAGCTAATGGATTTTCGGTAAAAGTAAAAGGAAATAATAATTTTCGATAAACATTTTCTAATTCTACCGAAAAACGACTCGTATTGGCGAAGGCAATTCTATAACTACCACTTACTCGATAACTAAAGTTGGTATTTCCTGTTCTTTCCCAATCGCCTACATTAATTAAACTAATCGTATGGGTGTTTATCTTACTATTTTCTGGATAGATGGTGTAGCTTATATTAGAAAAAAGATGGTCGTAACCAATCTTAATGACTTCCTCTGTGACTGCATTATATTGGTTCTGTTGCTGGATGAATCCCATCTCATCAGAGTAATTTTTGCCGATACCAGCTACATTGACATAAAATCGGAAGTTGTCAGTCCCAAATTGAGCAATACCATGATAATACCCATTCTTATCGGTCACCCCCTCACTATTTGACAAGCTATATCCGACTGCAAAACGATCATATCCATTTTTTGATTTATAATCGAATTCGAGCCCCATATTTCTAGTGTAATCACTCGAATCATAATTTCCATCTGTATGACCAATTCGATTGTGAAAAAATCCTTTTAGAACAGAGCGCCCAAATAGTCTATGACTGACCGCTAAAGCACTATAGTTATTACCTGGCTCAGCAGCAGACTTAGTTTGGAGATTCATCAAGCCTACCCGCGTATCTTTCGTTAAGTTACCCGTAATACGAGCACCATAGCTAATTGGAATAGCCGAACCATTATCTGTTAAGCCAATTTTTCTAGAAAAGAACGGTCGCATCGGCGGTATACCAAAATCAGAAAAGATATCACTATTTTCTACAAAAAAGATACGTTGTTCTGGAAACCGAATATTGACCGTTGTTAGGTTCGTTACTTGTCTATCGACATCTACTTGGGAAAAATCGGGATTAACCGTTACATCCAAATTTAAGCTACTTGTCAAAGCAATTTTAGCATCCAATCCTACCTCAAAATTATTATCAGCAGGTGTGCCAGCGGCTACATCCTTAGAAGTAGTCGCAATGGTATAAGGAATAAGGGCGATATTACTCTTTGTTTTCTTTGGTACTTCATCCCAAATAAGCGACGCATTATAGCCTAAATCTGGACCAAAAATTTGTACAGGAAGAGGTGTCCATGCATGAAAACTATTGGTTTCGGATACGCCTCTATTAAACTGCACGCCCCAAATTTTACTATCTCCATATCTAAGTGATTTGAAAGGAATCGCCATTTCTACAGTAAAATAATTATCATATACCTTTGTCTCACACTGCCATTTATTATTCCAAGCGGTATTAAAACCGTTATTCCCTCCGCCACTTCTAGTCCCCAAGTCTCCTGATAATTGATTATCGTATTGCACTCCCGCAGAGTTTGTTGCAAATCCGTAGCCTACTGTCCTTTCATTGCCAGGGTCAAAGGATAACATAAAGACTTCTCCTCCCCAAAAGGACTGCCCATCTCGCTTTAGTGAAGGGACTAAATAAGGTTGCTCTCCATGACAAATGACCGCCACGTAAATATTACGGTCATCATAGGTCATTCTGGCTTCTGTTTGGTCTCTTTGCTCGACTTGTTTATCTGCTACTGGTGTGATGTAAAAGAAGTTGGTAGCGTTCTGCGCTGTCTCCCATACCGACTCATCTAGCACACCATCAATTTTGATAGATTCGGACGTTTTTTTAATATGATATTGATACTCCTCTCGGAAACTATTTCCCGTTTGTTGGGCGGATATTTCACTATTCCATGAGCATAAGATAATGAATAGAAAAATTAAAATATTTACTTTATACATATTTTTGCTTTGAATCTGCAAAGATACGTTGATTGGAGAATATTTTTTGGAAATTATCCTATTCTGTGAGCTGGAAGGAGCTTTTAAATCAGATAAGATTTGTGGTGCCTATTCTAAAATTCACCTCTGCGGGTGAAGCGAGACTTTGTTATTTTATGTAAATTTAGGTAAGTGCTTGGACATAAAGAATTAAGTTATTTGATTCCAAGCACTTTTTGCTGTCTTAATCTGCCATATCATGAAATACTTTGCTAGTATTACTATTTTATTGTTACTGCCTTTGACTTTATGGGGTAACCTGAAGGAACGATATTTAAGAAAAATACAGGATAGGCATGCTTTATTTTCAGAAGGCCATCAACAATATTTAGCTGGGGAGATAGTGGAAGCAGGACAGACTTTTTTGGAAGCTATCCACCTTTTTTCAAAAAACGAGACAACTGATTTATTAGCGATTGCAAATTTGGCCTATGGCGTCTGTCTTTTAGAACAACAAGAAAGGCACAAGGCAATACCTTATTTGGAAAGTGCCTATAAATTAGGCAAAACTACGGAGGAGTTGATTACTTATGCTTATGCTAGAAATGTGCTGTTCAACATTTATAACCTTGAAGGGAAATACCAAAAGGCCTTAACATTAAAAAGAGAAATTATCCAACGAAGCTCTCTAAGGCAAAAAAAACGACAATATGAGGCCAATTTAAAAGCCATGGCAGCTCTTTTTATCAAAGTATCTGCTTTTGATAGCGCAAAAGTTTACTTAGACGAAGCATTAACTATTGCAGAAGTCAATCAACACCAACAGAAAATTGTTAATGTTAAAGGTATTTACAGCATGTACTATTTGGCTTTAAATGATTATGAAAAAGCCTTGTATTATCAAATGGAACCGCTAAAGTATTATGAAGAAAAGGAAGTATTAACAAGAGGTTTAGCGGGCTCCAAGATGAAAATTGCGAATATTTATGTTAGGATGGAAGATTGGGCAAAAGCCAAAAAATATGCAGAATCGGCTTTAGAAATAAGTGATTCCCTAAATTTGATTCCAACTAAAATTGAGAGTTTAATGGTTCTAGGTAAAATTGCTGAAGAAGCAGGAGCGAATCAAAAAGCATTAGCGAATTACCAATACATTTTAGATTTTATTCGACCTTTCCATTTGACCCCTAGAATAATTAAAACCCTTCATTTAAAAGGCGAACTTTTTCAGAAAGAGCAAGCCTATCTTCGAGCGGATTCTTGTTTTACAGAGGCTTTGAACCTCGCTGAAATTCATCAGGACAAAACTTATTTATATGCGGAATCTTTGTTGAAACTCGGTAACTTAAGATTAGAACAGCAAGAGGTAAAAACTGCGATTCCTTTATTAGAACAAGCCACTCATACTGCTTTTTCTTTTGAAGCGTTGCAAATTTATCAAGAGGCAAATTATGCTTTAGCCAAAGCGTATCAATTACAGGGTCAGGCGGCAATTGCTTTTCAGCACTTGCAGATTGCTTACTCGGTTAAAGATTCTTTGTTTACCATTGAAAAAGAACAAATCACGCAAGAAATGGGTGCCAAATATGAATTGGCTAAAAAGGAAAAAGATTTAGTGGAATTGAACTTGGAAAATGAGCGAAATGCTACCGACTTGTTGCAGAGCCAGAAAAAACAACAACTCTTTAGCTTAGGCTTAGCCGTTTTAATTGGGACGCTTTTATTTATTTTTCAGTTGTATAGACAAAACAAAAAGAGTAAATTGAAACTGGAAAAACTCAATGTTAATTTGTCCGAATCCCTCCATGAAAAAGAATTTTTGCTTAGAGAAATCCACCATCGAGTTAAAAATAATTTACAGATTATTTCGTCTATGCTTTCCTTACAATCTGATAAAATTAGCGACCCTAATACGCTTGCTGTAATTCAAGAAGGGCAGAATCGAGTCGAATCTATGGTGCTAATTCATGAGTATCTGTATAAAAGTGAGAATCTAGCTATGATTGACTGTAAAGATTACATCGAACGCTTGACGGATCGTTTGGTAGACTCCTATCAAGTGGATTTGAATAAAATTAAAGTCGTGCAAAACATTGACCCTATTCCGATGAAAATGGATGAAGTCATATCCTTGGGTTTAATGCTTAATGAGTTGATTAGCAATGCTTTGAAATATGCTTTTACCAAACAGAAAGACGGCGTTTTAACGATAACACTAAAAAATAAAAAAGAAGAGATTCGACTAAGTGTAGAAGACAATGGGGTAGGGCTACCCGAAAATTTCACCCTTAAAAAGAGCGAAACACTAGGTTTTCAATTGATTCATGCTTTTGCTAAAAAATTAAAAGCAGCGGTCGATATTAAAAAAATAGGAGGTACAGTGGTCACAATTGATATACCCAAAACACTTCTAAACGTAAAAAGTCTAGTATGAAAAATACGACTGAAGTATTTGACCATTTACTAGACCGCTTCAGAAACAGAATAAAAACCTAAGAACTATGAGTACCATTCGCATATTAATTGTAGAAGACGAAGTTTTAATCGCTCAAGACATTAAAGCTTGTTTGCAAAAAGAAGGGTTTAAGCAGGCTACCATAGCTTATGATAAGCAAGAAGCATTGGATGAATTGGCCAATCAAGCCTATGATATCGCTCTACTAGACATTAATCTAGAAGGACGTCAAGAAGGGATTCAGATTGCAGAGACCATTAATACCGCTTATCAAATTCCTTTCCTATTTATTACCTCTTATTCTAATGCCTCTATTTTGGATATGGCGAAACAAACGAAGCCGATGGGCTATATTGTCAAACCTTATAAAAGACAAGATATTATTACCGCCTTAAATATTGCCTTGCATAATTTTAGCCATTTTTCCAATGGTTTTCAATGGAGAAAATTAGAAGCTAATCTTGAGGAGGGCATCTCTTTTACCCCTAGAGAAAAAGAGATAGTAGAAGGTATCTATGAAGGCAAAACCAACCAACAACTCTCCGGTGAGCAATTTGTAAGCCATAATACTATCAAAACGCACATTAAGAATATTTACGCCAAATTAGAAGTACACAATCGCTCCGAAGCTTTGATTAAAATTCGACAGATGCTAGCAGGAAGTTGATTAATTTCAACTAGTAGTACCCCCAAAAAAGATATCGGATTGT
>CALJVJ010000289.1 GCA_937974625.1 uncultured Saprospiraceae bacterium | reverse complement strand
ACACATTTGAGCTTGTCTTTTTCAATTCATACTGCGTTAAAAATACTCGTCGATGCCCTGCATCGCCTGCGTTTTTTGCCTTGCTTGAATTAAAAAATCCTACGTCAAATCTGCGTAGATTATTTATTTCTAACTCCCTTAGTCTTGAATTTTAAACTAGTGCAATATCAAAATCTAGTAGTAAAAACTAAATGAACTAGGTGTTAAAAAAAATAGCCAATCCTAGTTTAGCTTCTTAAACTTGATTAGAACCTGTAGATTCAAAAAAAGTTATAAATAACCTTTGATATTTTTTTACTCCAAATTTACCCATTTTTAAACTAAAAATAAAAACCCACCGACACAATGACCTTTTAAAGTTGCGGATACTTTTTAAGGTAATTATCTTTGGAAAATGAAAAAAATATTAGGTTTTACCACACTATTTTTACTAATCACGATAAGTCTTTTTGCACAAGCAGAAGAAGCAAAAGTATTGGGGCAATGGTCCGATAGCACCTTAATTGGGTCAAGTGCACATAACAACACCTATAATGAAATTTGGGGCTATGCCATCAATGACCATGAATATGCTATCATCGGCAGCACTAACGGCACTCATTTTATTGATGTGACGGACCCAAGCAACCCTTTTGAAGCCTTTTATGTGCGAGGTCGTTCGGCTGGAGCGCAAATTATCCATAGAGATTACGATGATTATCAAGGATATTTATATGTAGTGGCAGACGAAGGGTCTACTAGTTTTCAAATTATAAATATGAATCAATTACCTGATACGGTCTTGGTAGTAGAAAATAATTTGATTAATCGAGCGCATAATATTTTTGTGGATAAAGAAAGTGCTAGACTTTATGCTTTGGGTGGAGAAGTAACCACTTTTGATATATCGGAGCCGACTAATCCTGTATTAATAGGCAGGGTAACCGATTTTGCAAATGGTGTTTTTCGCTATTTTCACGATGGGTATTTTGAAAATAATATTGCCTTTTTAAATACAGGAAATTCGGGATTAATTGTCGCTGATTTTACAGATGCAGCAAATCCTATTTTAATTAATTCTTTGACAGAATATCCATCACGTGGATATAATCATTCGGGGTGGATTTCTACAGATTGTAGTACTTATTATTTTGCAGATGAAAATCATGGAAGTGACCTTAAGGTGTTGGAAGTGAATGATTTATGTGATTTGGAAGTTGGGAAAACCTTTAATGCGCAGGTAGAAAATATAAATAGTATTGCTCATAATTTGATAGTTTCTTGCGATTATTTATACACTTCTTATTATTATGATGGCTTGAGAGTCTATGATATTTCAGACCAACAAAATCCTCAATTGGTAAGATATTATGATACCTATCCGAGTGCAGATAGAAGGCGTTATGAAGGAGCATGGGGTGTTTTTCCTTTCTTACCTTCAGGGAATATTTTAGTTTCGGATATGCAATCAGGTTTATTTGTATTTGAAGGCATGGGAGACAATTGCGACCGTCAAGGCAGAACTACAGGATGTTTAGAAAGTCAGATTTGTAGCTTGACGCCAACGGAAGATATTGGAGTATTCAACGAGGTTCAAATAAGTCCAAATCCTACGAGCGAGCGTGCTTCACTTATCGTTAACCTTTCTAAGACATTAGACCAGCTATCTATTTCGTTAATGAATATAAATGGGCAAAAAATAGACAATTGGCAATATCAAAATTTGCAGGTTGGCAAAAATGATTTTTCCATTTTATTACCAAATACCCTGTCCGAAGGTGTTTACTTTTTATCTTTGCGCAGCGAACAATTTCATTTAACAAAAAAGCTAATTATTGAAAAGTAATTATTGTAATAATATTGGGAAAGCGAAATGCAGAATTAGTGGGAAATCACTACTGCTTAGACCTGCTATTTTACAAATTACGGTTACCTTATTTTTGCTAATTTTATCACTGCCTATTTTCGCTCAATATCCAGGCAGTAGTAGAGGTAGCCAAGGAAATAATTTTGGAGGCAATCGAGGAGGGGCACGAGGTTCTAGTGGTAGTAGTTTTGCCAAAGACCCCTCAAGGGATACCTTAAGCAAGGAGGTGTTTATTTATTATGCGGATGATGCGGAACAGAAAATAAAGTTCCAGGACAGTAGTATGATAAATTTTCATATTTATGACCCTGTACGCCAAGCGGAATATGAACATGTCCACCTTGGAAATTTAGGCTCTGCTCACCGACAAATAGTTTACCAACCAAGATTTCATAAAGGGTTTGATGCAGGCTATCATAATTATGATTTGTACAAAACCAAGCCAGAAAATATTCCTTATTATAGTCTCGAAAAGGTGTATTCTGACATCTATTTTTCGCAATCTAGCCAAGAAAAAACGTCTTTTAATGCCAATGTAGGGAAGCCAATTGGGCAGCGGACCAATATGGGGATTTACTATAAAAATCTTAGAAATAAAGGTCAATATACCCACCAAGATGCTAGAGCCAATGCATTTTCGGCCACTTTAAATCACCAATCAAAAAATCAGAAATATCGTAGTTTTTTAAGTGTAACGACCAATACCATTCAGCAAAAAGAAAATGGAGGAGGAGTGCTCGATGATATCAATTTTACTAAAAGTTTAGTCGCAGCAGGACGGACCGTAAATACCGAATCAGGAGTGTCGAGGTATTTTGAAAGGGACCTTAATTATACCCAATTTTATTTATTACAAAAGACTCCCCAAATAAAAACCCCTGAGCCAACAAAGGAAGATTCTTTACGTGCATTAGTGACGGCTGTCAACGATACCCTTCCAGATTCTTTAAAAATGCGACAGCAGCGAATGCCTCAAATATCACTAGGCGATGCTCAACAAAAAGCAAAAGGCGGCGGTAAAGGAAGACCTATGCCCCCAATGGGGCAACGACCAGGGCCACCTCCATCAACACAAGCTGCCATTCCTCAATTGCCAACAACAGGACGTAAATTTACGTTGAAGCATAATTTATCTATTCGGAAAAATACCTATAAATATGCAGATGCTGATACCTCTGCTTATTTGTCAGAATTCATTAAAGATGACCGTGGGGTAAGGAGTTTTATGGAGACCAATCAGATAGAAAACACATTTAGTATTCGAACTTTTAAGCTAGCCAAGGAAAACGAAGCAAGTGTGTATGGGGTAGAAACGGAAGAGAATATTGACCAAAAAGATTTAATAGAAGCAGGGGCCACCCACATATATACGGACCTTTTTCAAGAACCCTATGATTCTACTATCCACAATCTTTTTCTATTTGGGAAAGTGCAATTTACTCCTTCGGAGCGATTGAAGATTAATACCTATGCACATCTAGGTATGTTGAGTCATGTAGGCGATTATTATGTAAAAGGCGATTTTTTATGGGATACTAAAAAGTTGGGAAATATTAAATTATCGCTAACCAATCAATTTTATAAACCAAGCCTGATTCAACAAAGATTTATATCTACGCAAAATTTGGTTTGGGAAAATGATTTCAAAAAGATAAATGAAACGAGCTTGTCGGCAAGTTATGCTATCCCCAAATTAAAAATAGACCTAACAGCCAATTATCATTTAATAGATAATTTTATTTACAACGATACATTAGCTAGACCACAACAATTTGATGGTCAATTGAATATCCTTCAATTAATTGCTAAAAATCAAATTGATGTATGGCGTTTTCATTTACAAAACACCGTTTATTTTCAGACAACCACGAATAATAATGTGATTCGGTTTCCTGAAATTTATTCGATTCATCGTTTATATTTAGATTTGAAATTATTTAAGGTGATGGAATCTCAATTGGGTGGAGAAATTCGATTGAATACACCTTATAAAGTAGATAACTTTCAACCACTTACTGCCCAATTTTTCCAACAGGAAACAGAGGTCGGTACTTACCCTGTAATAGATGTCTTTTTTAATTTTAGAATCCAACAATTTAGATTCTTTATAATAGGGGAGAATTTATGGGATTTCAATCCAAACGGAAAATTTCATTATAATACTTATACTTACCCCATTCCTGATTTTCAATTGCGATTTGGTTTCCGTTGGTTGTTTTTGGATTAGGTAAAACCTTTGGGGATTACTCTTCCCGAACGATAGCAGGAATACTAGCCGCTTTTAAGGAAGGACCAATAGAGGCAATCAGCCCAACAATAAAAACAGTAATCGCGACCACCACAAAATCAGAAAATTTCATTTCAATTGGGTAAGCATCCACAATGAATCCAGGACTAGGCACAATGCCAAATTGTTTTTGCAAAAAGTATAAAAATAAGGCAAGGGCAAATCCAGCCCCCATTCCTACAAAAGACAAAAGAATCCCTTCGTTTAAAAAGATATTTCGCACCAGTTTATCCGTAGCACCCATAGCTTTTAGGATAGAAATATCCTTCTTTTTATCCATAACCACCATCCAAAGCGCGCCAATCATATTAAATGCCACCAACATTAAGGTCAAACTCGTAATGGCAAAAGTTATCCATTTTTCGACGTTCATTACCTTATTAAAACCTTCATCTTGTTGGTAGCGGTCTTTGACAGAAAATTCCGAACCCATAATTTCTTTGATGGCTGCGACTGTTTCAGTAGGACTAATTTCGGGATTAATTTTAATTTCTAAAAAACTAATTTCTGTTTCATAATTCATTAAAGACTGTGCAAATTCCAAAGAAGAAAGGACATATTTTTGGTCATATTCTGGCTGAATACTAAAAACGCCTCTAGGTGTAGCCAATTTACTCCGAAAAGGTTTGGTTGAATTTCTCCGTTTTGCCATATAAACTTTGAGCGGAAACCCAACAGGATTATCAATATCCACCGCTAATTTATTCCGCATACCTCGACCCAAAAGCGCAAAATTAGCTTCGTCGCTATTGATTAAATATTCTCCTTGAAAAAGAGAAGAATCAATAGCAGTAACCTGGTGAAAATAATTATCCACCCCTTTTAAGGTCCCAAAGGTTTGGTTCTTACGATATTCAAAAAAAGCAATTTCTTCTAAGGTTTTAGAAATGGCAATCACGCCTGGTAATTCACTGATTTTTAACAACTTATCTGCTTCAATAGAGAACACTTTTCCCTTGAGGGGGGCTACTTTGACATCAGGAGTAAAATTGCTACTCATGCTTTTTATCAATCCTTCTAAGCCATTAAAAACAGAAAGGACTAAAACCAATGCAGCAGTACCTACTGCTAATCCAAAAACCGTAATACCAGAGATGATATTAATGGCATTGGTAGACCGCTTGGCAAACAGGTAACGACGTGCAAATTTTATTGGTAAATTCAAGATAAGAATTGAATATTTGGAAATATATTTTAAACTTTCGCCAAAAATAAAGAAATACCTTAACTTTATTGTTGAAGAAGCTGTTTGTCTTTAGCTTTTGACTTATGTTATAAGTCATTTTTTTGCCAATCAAGGTGCATAAACCAGAGTTTAGCCTATGCTAAATGAAGATTTTTGTAACATGAGCAAATATATTTGCGACCCGCAAAGCGGATGGATAGCCTGGCAGAAAAAGGGCTATAACAG
>CALJVJ010000288.1 GCA_937974625.1 uncultured Saprospiraceae bacterium | reverse complement strand
TATGCAGCTAGTTTGACAGAGAAAGGGATTATGCCGTTTTAAAGAAATGTAAAAGTATTTGAATGTACTAGTACTCTGTAACTTATTCGATTTTTTGTCTCTATTCTCTCTTCTCTGCTCTCTGTTCTAATTTTTGTATGGTTTCAAAATAAAGTTTAAGGTGATTTCATAAGAGAAGAACTCTTTTTTAACTCAAAAATAAGTGAATTCAATGCTAAATTCTTTTTTGAAAGATGGAAATTACTTGATTGAGGGGTGTAAATAGGGTCTAGTACCTACTTAGAAATACGAATTAATCAATGAACTTCTGTGTCTTTTGGCAGAAAACTCAATTTTTAATTTAGAATTTAAGGGAGCAGGAAATAAATAAGGTACCAGAAGATGTGGTTTTAGTTTGTTCTTGTACAAGGCATGAGGAAGTATACTTCTGAACCGCTTGCGGACGGGCAGCTAACGGAGTTATGCCGTAGCATAATGAGTATTTTGGTAACGATGAAGAAGTGCAAAATAAAATTGCAGAAGGGGAAGGTTATATTTTTCTTACTCCCTGCTGTAAAATTAAACAAAATATTTCATAGAATTGCGTTTTGTAAACAAAAGATATTAGTAGGAATTAACTATTTTTACGAGCCTATTGAATTTATTTATAGGTTGAAAATGAGGGATTTAATCCTTTAGTCTATACAACAAAAAAACTTCTATGACGTATTAGTTGTTGATAGAATGAAATCCACTTGCAATTACCAATAACGCTGCTAAAATTAACATTTGATAGCAAAGCGTTTTGACATCTGACTTCTCAAAAAATATGCAATTTTTATATCCGACATTTTTATGGGCATTATTGGCCCTAGCTATACCGATTATCATTCACTTATTCTACTTTCGCCGATTTAAGAAGGTCTATTTTACCAATGTAAAATTCTTAAAAGAGGTCAAAGAAGAAACAAGTGCGCGTTCTCGCCTTAAAAATTTATTGACTTTATTGATGCGTTTGTTGGCGATGGCAGCCTTAGTATTTGCCTTTGCTCAGCCGTTTATTCCGGTAGATACGGAAGTTAAACAAGGGCAGAAGTCAGTGAGTTTGTTTGTGGATAACTCATTTAGTATGAACGCATTAAGTGAAGATGTGCCGTTGATAGAAAAGGGGAAACAACGAGCCAGAGAAATTATCAGTGCCCACAGCGATGAGGACCAATTTCAAATATTAACCAATGATTTTGAAGGCAGACACCAGCGAATGGTGAGCAAGGAAGATGCCATGGCATTAGTGGATGAAATCAAAACCAGCCCTTCCGTTCGATTATTGAGTAATGTAGTGGCTCGACAAAAGCAAGTGTTAAATGCACCAGATGCAGATAATAATATTCAATACTTGATATCTGATTTTCAAAAAAATATTACAGATATCCAGAATTATGCGGATACCTTGGGGGAAGTAAATTTTGTGCCCCTACAATCAGTGCAAGAAAAAAATGTCAGTGTCGATTCCTGTTGGTTTGATGCGCCAGTCCAGATGGTCAATCAAACAAATAAATTGGTGATTCGAGTAAGAAATCATAGCGACGAAGCTGCCGAAAATTTACGCTTGTCTTTACAATATGATGGACAAGAAAAACCAGTTGGCACCCTTTCTATCCCTGCCAATGCTTCTATTGTTGATACGGTTAATTTGACCATACAGCGAACGGGCTGGCATGAAGCAAAATTGGCAATTACAGATTATCCAGTGCAGTTTGATGACCACTATTTCTTTTCTTTTAATGTAGCAGAAGTCATCAAAGTACTATCTATCAATGAGGTACAACAAAACAAATATTTGAACGCTGCTTTTACCGGAGTTCCTTATTTTAAAATAGATAATAAAAGTAGTCAGAGCCTAGATTATTCTCAATTCTCTGGTTATCAAATGATTGTTTTAAATGGCTTGACTTCCATTTCTTCTGGTCTGGCTTTTGAATTAAATCAATACACTAAAAATGGAGGAAACTTATTGGTTTTCCCAGGTAGAAGGGCCAATATAGAAACCTACAAAGGCTTTTTGAGTGCTTTTCAGGCCAATCAATTAGTTGCTTTAGAAGAGCAGGAAAAAGAGGTCGGTCGAGTGAATTACGAAGAGTTTATTTTTAAAGACGTTTTTGAAAATAGGCAGAGTAATTTAAAATTACCCGTGACCCAAGTCAATTATAAACTAACCACATTGGGGAGAAGTAAAGAGGAGAAATTATTAACCTATAGAGACGGTAGTTCTTTTTTGAGTAAATATCGTTTTGATAAAGGAAATCTCTATTTATGTGCATCGCCATTAGAGGCAGATTACAGTAATTTGGTGAAAAACGGAGAGATATTTATCCCAATGTTGTATAAAATGGCGATTTCTACTGCTAAGTCACAACGCATTGCCTATACCATAGGAAAGGATGACTTCGTGGAAGCAGAGAACCAGCAATTGACAGGCAATGAAACGGTTTACAAACTAAAAGGAGCAGGAGAAGAGTTCATTCCAGAACAAACAAAAATTGGTTCAAAAATCATCCTAGGGGTGTATGACCAAGTAAAGACTTCAGGCTACTATAATTTATTCTTGGAAGAAGGAACAACCAAGGCTAAATATGCTTTCAACTATGACCGAAAAGAATCCAAGTTAGATTATTGGAGTGAAGCAGATTTGATAGAGCAAGTAGGCCCTAATATTACCGTTTTGACGGCAAGTGCGGATACCGATTATGAGCAATTGATAGGGGAGCGAAACCAAGGTATTCCCTTATGGCGTTGGGCAGTGATAGCTGCACTAGTCTTTTTGGGGATAGAGAGTTTGTTATTGCGATTTTGGAAGGTGTAACTAGGCTCAAGTCCTTTTCCCATAGGAGTAAACTGGTGCTAAAAAAAATAGCTGCGGAATACAAAATAGTAGTATAAACTTTATCATTCTGAATAAACAAAAACAGGGCTACCTTTACGAAAGGTAGCCCTGTTTTTGTTAGCTCAAATCGAGCTTATATTAATTTTCTTGCTCCTGTCCTCTAGTTATTAATAATATCAAATTAGACAATAAAAGGGAAGTCAATATAGACCCTGGAATATCAAACGGCATCATTTCGTAGCCAAAAAATACAGCAATCGTAAAGCCAACCATCAATCCGCAGATAATCATGCAGAAATATTTCAAGAAAAGTTTCTTATCGAAGTAAAGCATCGTAATGTTCTTGTTTATGGGTAAATTAATAAATGTTGTAATATATATAATGCAAAGTTCGTGCTATTTTGTAATATAGCAAATTTTTGAAAGTCTATTTTTTTAAAAAGGAGTATTTTTATATAATTTAAAATGTTATTAGATGAATCCTATTGATAAATATAATTAAATTTTACTCAGATAAAAAAATCTGATTAATAAAATGTTCCACCATATTGTTTAAGCTAACCGTTAAATCAATAAGAATGAAAAACCTTATCTGTATACTGACACTTACTTTCCTAATAATCAGCGCTTGTACCACACCCAAAACCATCTCTGAAAAAGCTCCAGCAGCAATACCGACTATAAAGACGATTCCAGAACAATTAGCCCAAGCCCAATTGGATGCTTATAATGGGCATGATTTGGAAGCATTTTTAAAACCTTATGCAGAAGACGTAAAAGTCTATCAATTTCCAAATACCTTACAATTTGAGGGGAAAGAAACGATGAGAAAGAATTACCAGTTTCTAGAAAATACCCCTGATTTACATTGTGAACTTGTGAATAGAATTGTAGAAGGAAACACCATCATCGACCATGAAAATGTAACGATTGATAAAGACAAACCACCTTTTAAAGCAATTGCGATTTATAAAATTAAAGATGGGAAAATAGCGGAGGTTTATTTTATTCAGTAGAGAAAATAAATTAGGTAATATGAGGGGTAAGAATAAGTCTTGTTACTCTTTTGAAAATGCTTAGCGGAAATTTTAATAACCTCCCATCTGTTTTGCGAGGTGGAATGGACTTTCTTCCTAATTGTTTAAAAACAACCGAAAAGGCATTTTCAGAAGAGTATAACAAAGAGTAATATCTTAAAAAAAGCCTAACTATGAGCCTTTACTAATTCAAATCTTTTAGTAGCCTCGGAATATTCTAATTCTTGGATGTCCCATTTGCCATGAGCCGAAGAGACTTCATATTTTTGAGCAATGATTAATTTTTTTCCATCCGTTCTAACGTTAATCATTCCATATTTTGTCAAAAAGGAATTGATTTCTTTATTGACTTTTTTTATTTTTTTGCCTAAGTCTTTCTTTTCAGTTTCCTCCGTAGCTACTTTTAAATCGGCTTTATGTTCAGCCAATTTATTAAAATTAGTCGAAATACCTTCTAATTTTTCATAAGTAAATTCTTTATTGGACCGTGCCAATTCGGTCGAGTAGATTAGGGGACGTTCTCCATAACCACATTTCCCAAATGCACCAATGGCATCAGGTCTTGGGTGGGCATAGCTTTCTTCATCTCCAGAGGAAATGATGGTGGCAGATGCATTGATAGATTTGACAAAATCATAGTAAAAATGATTACTTCCATGGTGACAGGCTTTTGCCACATCTACCACCAAATTATCTAAAGCACCTTTATCTGCATAATATTTATGAATGATTTCGCCAAATTCCGTGTTGACATCTCCACCTAATAAAATTTTGACCGCCCCATATTTTAGTTTTAAAATAACGGAGTGTCCATTTTTATCCTTTCCTAAATTGTTAATCGTTTTTAAAGAGGTTTTTCCATTGGTCTCATTGGTAATTGGCCCTAGAATCTCTATAGAATTTTCCTTTTCGTAAATTTCGTTATCTTTTTCAAAACCTGGAAGATATTCGTCTTTGACAGAGAGCATTTTGAAGTTGACGTTATCGTTGTGTTTCAATACCTTATAAAGGGTTTTACAATAGGTCGACCCTGTTCCTTTTCGGTTATTGGGCTCGGTAATAAGCGCCAGCATCTCCGCCGTATTTTGGACCAACGCTGTAAAATGACCATCTTCAACCGTACCTAATCGTTCTTTAGCAGGACCAGGTCTTTCCACAAGTCCATTATGGTAAATTTCATCAACCTTTATTTTATCATTATCAAAAATATAAGCAAACCCTTTGTAATGGTCTAAGTCAGAGTGACTTATCACCACCTTAAAAGGAAAAGATAGTGGCCTTTTTTTATCATATAGGTTAAATCGCCAAATTAGATACCGCAACATGTTATCTGTTTTCCCAGCATCAATCAAAATATGTTGGTCGTCAGGAGTGACCACATGACAGCCATCTCCTTGCCCTATGTCTACAAAATTAACTTCAAGTATTCTTTCTTTTTGAATTTCACTAACTTTTACCCACCCTCTACTATTTCGAGACTTGACATAGACTCTTCCATCAACCACATTAGTATTAATAATTTTTATGTAATCTCCGAATAATAGATGGTTGTTCCATTTTTTTCCAGTGGAGGCTTTGTATATTTTGGCGGAAGGAAAACCAGCAAAAGTATATTTAGTATTTCGATAACCTTTGGTGTATTTTTTTTCTGATAATTGACTCATAGTTATAAGTTTTAAGGGATCTATGAAGACCGCTAAAGCTATTTTGATGCCTTTTACAAATCCTTGTAATTGGTAACTCAAGCGCAAGTGGTGGATTTGTTTTTAGGGACTACCATAAAACGTGTTAAGATACCTTCTTATTTTTTAATATCTAAATTACGGAGGGTTAAATTCAGCCAAGAAAATTGGACTTCTTTTTTTTGCGGCCCAGAATAACAAGTGTCAGTGGTATAATTTAGCGTATTTTGACCAGTCCGCTGAATGGAATAATATTGTTGGAAGGGTAGCTTGTTGTATGAGAATCCAGTATATTTAGATTTATCTTTTTATAGAAAAAATCTATTCTACTGGACAATGTAAAATGGTAATATGTATTTTATTGAAAATTAGAATTATACCTTTAGCACTTAGGCTCAACGTCTAGGAACACGTTTAATTTGGTGGCGGTTGCCGTTTGTTTACGCGGAGCGATTTAAACA
>CALJVJ010000287.1 GCA_937974625.1 uncultured Saprospiraceae bacterium | reverse complement strand
TAACAAAATCTTAAACAACTTCAGTATAAAATTTTATTATAAAAAATAAGATGGAATCAATCGTAACTTTTAATACAAATTTAGAAAGGAAACCGTCAAGTTTATCTTGGAACTATACTATAGAAGTTCCTTTAGATATTGCTAATCAATTTATAGAAAAAGACAATCGACGAGTTATTTGCACGGTGAATGAGGTGGAAGCATTTCATGCGGCACTCATGCCAAATGGAAAAGGTGGATACTTTATTATGATAAACAGTGAGGTTAGAAAAAAGCTCAAATTAGGCGACGATGCAGCCTTAATAGTGCAACTTCAAAAAGATAAAAGCAAATACGGTATACATTTGCCCGAAGAAATGGAAGAGCTATTACTGATAGATGAAGAAGGTAGTGTATTTTTTCATGAGTTAACACCAGGAAAACAACGTAGTTTATTGCATATTATAGGCAAGCCCAAAAGTTCAGCTATTCGACTAAAAAAAGCAGTAGTCGTTTTGGAATATTTAAAAACGAATAATGGGAAATTAGATTTTAAAATGTTGAATATAGCTTTTAAGGAGGCTAATCAAATGGGATAGATCTTAGCTTAAAATTTAGCGCGCAATTTTTCATCGACTCCCGCAAACAATAACAACTTAAATTCCTGTGGGGTAATAGAAGCACTATTAGAAAAATCTGTTCGCACATCCGTCAGTGTAGTATCCGTATAAACCCTAACAACTTTTAAAGATTGAAAGTCTGGCATTGCTTGTCCTTCCTTCTGTAGCATTAATTTGATAGGAATCATCGTACCTTGAATCGCCCGAAATAAATGAATACCTTGTTCTCCTTTGAATAGTTCAAACAATGAATAGCCTTCTAGGAGAAAAGTACCTGCTTTTTTATTGGTTGTAAATCGAATATCTAAAAAGTCAAATATTTTTTCATAGTGTTCAAAGAGATAATCTATTTCAGTAGCACCGATACCTGTAATGCCTGTCTGAATGGTCATCGTGACCTTTTCAGGGTTTCCTTTGACAAATCCTTTTGCCGCCAAATGTAAGAGAAAAACATTAAGGTAATTATCAATAAATTCGGTACTCAAACTATCAAACTGTGCGGCTGCATGACGGTAGTATTCCACAATTTCTTGCATCCCTTCCTGCTGAAAAAGTTGGTCTTTAATCATTTTTCGGTAAGCTTTATCTCCCGCATGGGTAGAATAATTAAAGCTGCTATTCTTAATCCGCTTTAGTCGTAAGGGGAGGGCAGGAGCTTCGTCAAAATTGCGGTCGCGATAACCAAGTAACATGGTTTGCACCCGTTCTTTTACTTCCACTAATCGGTTTTTAAAATCATAATGTTGCCAGTTTAATTGGTCACCTTTATTATTGCCGACAACGATTAGTTCCCCTTGTTCTTCCGCCTGTTCCATGCGACTAATTTTTTGTTCAATGCGTTCAATTCGGCGGAGGAGTTGACCATAAAAACGTTTGCCTTGTTTTTCGTCGGGTGTTTCAGGTAACCAATTTTCGGTGATACTATCCACAAATTCAAGCGTAGTAATTCTTGGGACTAATTTCTGTCCATCATAATTAATGTCGAAAAGAATGGGTTGGTCACTATAAGTAGACACCAATTGCTCTGCACTTAAGGCGGTCAAATCCCGCTCTATTTGGCGTTTTAATGCACGTCCACCCATTCGGGCATCATAGCCTCGGCGAGCGACCCATTCTAAGGCTTCTTGCGAAATATTCAAGATAGTGGAGCGTCTTACAAAACCATCTCTTTGTAATAGTTCTTTGATTTGTAATCGAGCTATATTTAAAATATGCGCTAGTGCCAGTGGTTTGAAAATAACAATACGGTCAATCCGATTGATAAATTCTGGACGGAACATATCACTTACAGATTTTCTATAAATTGCTGCATCATTCGCCAAATTTTGCCCAAATCCTAGTTGAGCAGAAACAGCTCTTGCGCCCACATTAGAGGTCATAATAATGATGGTATTGGTAAAATCTACGGTCCGACCAATGCTATCCGTCAAACGACCATCATCCAAAACTTGTAATAATAAATCATGTACTTTTGGATGCGCCTTTTCTATTTCATCCAATAACAAAATACCAAAAGGATTATAACGAACTTTTCCTGTCAATTGACCTTCAGGATTATAATAATCACCGATTAACCGATGTACTGCACTTTCGTCGATGTATTCGTTCATATCAAAGCGCATGAGGTGTTTCTCATCACCCATTAGATACTTACAAAGCACCTTTGCAGCTTGGGTTTTGCCAACACCTGTGGGGCCAATAAACATAAAAGAACCCAATGGTTTATCAGGATTGGCCAATTTGGCTTTAATGGTATGGATGACATCAGCTAAAGTATCCACTGCTTCGGGTTGTCCGACTAAAGCAGCACTTATTTTTTTTCTAACCTCTTGTTTTTCAAAAGAATAAGAAGCATCAAAAATGGATTCTTCTAAACCACTAAAGTTTTGAAATTCTTCTCGGACTTCAGGTAAATCTATGGGGATGGATTTGTATTTGGTGACCAACTGTCGCAAAAGTTTCATGACACTACCTGGCAAGGCTTTATTCTTCAGATAATTCCGTTGAATGGTAAATAACCGATGAATGGCTTGAATAGAAATATTGCCATCATAAGCCAATTCCAATTGTTTTCTTTGTTCTAAAACAATTCTAACAGCCGTTTCATACCTTACTTCAGGAATGCGCAACACTTGAAATAAATCGGTGAAACTACGGTCTTTTTCTTGCACTATTTTCCATTCTTCAGGTGTGGCAATAAGGATGATTTGTAATTTTCTTTTTTCCAAATACGGCTTTAATACATCACTTAAAGTCATATTGTTTTGAGCCGATTTACCAATTCGCTGTAAGGCAACGATATTGTCAAAGACCAATTTATCCGCTGTGGGATTTTTGACCATATCTTGCCGACGTGTCTGCGCAAATTTCAGAATGGCTTCAAAGCGTTTTTGCCACCAACCAACCACACTCATTCCAGCAATAATACGTGTAGGGTCTAAGTGCCAAACACTTTGTAAATGCGCTACATTTTTATCCTGCTGGACATCTCGATACCGAAAAATTGTTTCTTGAATGAGACTATGTTTTCCAACCCCTTCTTTACCTACTAAAACAATGGGCGTATTTTCCGAATGATAAAAAGTATAGGTTAGTCGCTCTATTAAATCTTCTCTTTTGAAAGCACGCAATAATTTATCAGGATATTTTCGGAGTAAATCAGTACCTACCTTTTCAATCTCAATACTACCGTCAAAATCTGTATTAGGTGCTAGGCTGTCAAAAAACGAATTATTATTGGAGTGTTCTGACCGAAAGGTACCTTGTTTGACTTTGATACTGTGAGTAAGGGTGGTTACAAACTCTCCTTTGGTGCTATAATATTGGGTAAAATCTAGGTCCTCTTGTAACTCGGTTCGCTGTTGCTTTAAATATTGAATCACGATGCGTTCGATGGCATTCTTGATATTCGTTTTGTCATCAGGGCCAGTGCGTGCGATGAATATAAAGTGCTGAAAAGCAGGCAAGCAGACAAAAGTCATCCCTTTTAAACTGAATTCTACTGCAGTAATTTTTCCATCAAAATATTGACGACTTATCGGGAAATTAAATTTTTGGCTAGTAAATTTTAATTCAGGATTAAAGGCATACCATAATAATAATTCTGAGTTATGTCGACTCAATTCAAATCCTTTGAGTCGCATGGCGAGGGCATCCCGTAGTTTTCGAACAGCTGGTTCAAATCTTCGGTCAGAGACTATAGGACTGGGTACAAATAGCGGTTTTAGATGATAATTGGGTTTATCATTGAGGCTAATATTCTGAACCAAAATAGGAAATTCCAGCTTTACGTAACTCATGTTTGAAGCGGCAGTTTTCAGTTGGCAATTGCAGTATATGCACTTGCACTTAATTCGACCGTAAAGCTAAAAAAAAAGTAGGAGAAAGAGGTATCGAGCAGTAGATTGTTGTTTAGAGTAGAAACTGGGAGAGGAAAATGCAAAAAAATGGTCATCTAATTAACTTAGACGACCTTCAACAAAACTATAAAATTGAACACATTTCGATGTTAGGGTAAGTACTGAAAATGGTCGTATTTATAATATAAAGGCCCCGTTTTCAGACTTACTTACTTTTGGAGGGAAGGCAGTACCTTCCCTCTCAGCGCCACGGTTATCACGATTAGAAGATTGCGTGGAATCGGCCAAAAGTAATATAATGATTCGCTCTATGCAGGGTTTTGTTAACAAAGATGATTTCAATAGAACCCATCATAAACTATTTGAAATCAGGCGTTTAGAAATTTTGAGTTATTAAACTATGACGTTTAAAAACACTTCGAAGGAAGCAATGATTTCGTTATCGGACTGCAACTCTGTTCTTGCCTCCCCGAAGTGTTATAACCTTTGAGTTTTTGTGCAAAATGCCGTTCTATGAGAACAAAGGTTAGATTTTTAAGAATTGACTTCTTAAAAATGTTTTCGTTTCTTATAGTCCATAGATAGATAGCCACTAAATTTGAGAAACACATAAGTGTAACCTAATTACTAGTATCTAGTCAATGGCTATTGAAATGCCCAATTTATTATAGTCTTGTATATAGAAAATCTAAGGGAGGTCGTGGTTTGACACTCTAATTTGTCAGGTGATAATTAATTTGATATTTATTCGAATTAATTATGTTTTAGGTTATAGGTAGAAGTCTGGTTTAATAGGACTGCAAAATTACACTATTTATACGCACAAAAACAACTTAAGTCACAAAATTATTGTTCGATAATATTTATTTTAATTTGTTATTGTTCTGTTAAAACGAAGATTTAGAGGCTTAAAAAAGAATAATATTTTGTTTTGTTTGTTTTGTTTAAAATTTTTTAATAGCTGTAATTATGGTTTGTAGAATTATTTTTTTTAGTATTTCTTTTAGAAAAAGAAGAAAATTGTCTAATGTTTGACAATTAGATGTCCTTAAAAAATAAAAAAGCAACTAAAATTTCCATAAGATTCTGACAAACAGCTATTTGCACTTTTTTCTCTATTTCCCCAAAGTCCTCGAAATATCTGTATTTTTTGCTTGAAAAGCAGGAATAATGGCAGCGATAAAACCAATGCCTAAAGCACCTAGTAATAAGTATAATTCTTCTTTTAGAAACATAGCTCCAGAAAAAGAATAGCGATAAGCATCAGACATATACTTAGCTAGAATTTCCATTCCAATGTGACTTAAAGCAATACCTATTACATAACCTAAAATAGCCAAAATTAAACCTTCTAAAATAATTAAGACAAACAACTTACTAGGAGAGGACCCCATAACCCGCATCAAAGCTAATTCGTATTTTCTTTCACGTAAGGAAGAAAACAGGGATATGAAAATGCTTAAACCAGAAACAAAAACAATCACATAGGCTAACATCTGTAAAGCATCTGTACCAGTTCCCATCATAGAATATAGTCGATTGATTTCGAATGCAGGGGTAGCAGCTTGCATTTCTGTATTCTCATTGATATTTCGCTGCATGTTCAGCGTACGGTAATTATTATTTCTAAATTTTATTAAAAGAGAAGTGATGCTTTGGTCGGCATTGGCCAAGAGTGCATCATTGGTTGGAATCATTTCTGGGGCAACTGTTGCCTCCTCATGGTCATGTCCTTCATGATTATCGTGATTGTGTCCTGCGTGGTCATCATGGTCGTGTCCTTCGTGGTCGTGTCCTTCGTGGTCATCATGGTCGTGTTCTTCGTGGTCATGTCCATCATGCCCTTCCTCATGTGTGTCTCCATCTTCATGGTCGTGTGAATCGTGCACCTTCCAAATACTTTGGGTGTTGGTTAAGATTAATTGGTCCAAGACTGCACCTGTTGGCTGAAAAATGCCTGCTACTTTAAATTGGGGAGCGTCGTCATGCACTAAATTGTCATCGATAATCAATCCATGCGAACTATAAAATCCATCGCCTAATTTTAAACCTAATTTATCTGCTACGGTTGCCCCAATGGTTACTTCCATATCTTTCGACCACAATTTACCTGTTCCTACTTTTCCGTCATATAAATCAACTAAGTCATAAGTTGACCCAATAATTCTATATCCTTGGTGACTATCCCCCATAGATAAAGGAATGGCCTGTTCTATTAAGGGATGTTTAGGGTTCATCAATGCCTTTGCACTCTTGAGGGGAATGTTTCCCGTCGGAGAATCAATATGGTACATACTTGATAAAATGAGCTGCAAAGGACTCCCTTTAGCACCTACCACTAAGTTGATGCCCGCCAAATTTTTATCAAATTGGTCCTGTAACTGCTTATTTAAAATCAATAATAGGGAAATCAATCCGACGCCCAATGCAAATAGCACCAAACTTAGCGTCATAGATAAAGGATTATTGATTAGGTTCTTCCAGCTTAGTTTGAAAAGGTTCATTTTTTTAATCTAAAATGTAAAATGTAAAATTTTAAATCTAAAAATAAGTTTTTTAGGAAAACTTACTTTTTCGTTTTTTTGTAGCATGTCGCACCTATAAATCATAATTTAGAGCGGTTTGTGTTTTAGTTGACTCATAGTTGTTTTTTTAATCTAAAATTAATATCAGATTTTAATCTGTTTTTCAAACCGTTCCTTTAGCCGCCCATCGTGTGTCACTACCAAAAGTGTCGCCCCAACCGCTGCTGCTTGTTCTTCCAATAAGCGAATGACTTCTTCGCAATTTTCATCATCCAAAGCAGAGGTCGGTTCATCAGCTAAGATAACTGTTGGTTGATTGACAATAGCGCGAGCAATCGCCACTCGTTGTTGCTCTCCTTGACTCAATTCATTGGTTTTAGCATGTAGTTTATGTCCCACATTTAAACGATTCAATAAATCAGCAATCCGTTGTTTATCGATGGCTACACCAGCTAGCTGTTGTGCTAAAATCAAATTTTCTTGCACCGTCAATGATTTGACAAAATGTGCTTTTTGAAAAATGATACCTACATTTTTGCCTCTGAATTTATCTAGTGCAGCAGTAGACAATGATTTCAAATCTGTCTCTCCAATTTTCACAGACCCTTTAGTTGGAGACAATAAACCACCTAAAAGATGGAGTAGGGTTGTCTTACCACTACCTGATTGGCCCAATAATAACCACTGTTCCCCCTTTGCACAAGTGAAATCAGGAAAGGTTAAGGTCTGAGCGCCCGTATAGGAAAAATGGAGTTTATTCGTTTGTAGCATTGCTAAAAAAGTAAATTAGAGAAATAGGAAACTATGTGATGGACAAATATACTAAAATGTATAACGTCGAAGAGTGTTATTAGAGGTTATTAAAAGTTATTGTCGGATTCGATGAAAATAAGAAGTGTTGATGCTAGATTCTGGGTGCTGGATACTAGCAAGGAGACCGTCTAGCTGAAGCCAAGACCTACTAGCTACACGACCTAGAGCATGAAGAAGTGTAAGCTTCTGAACTGCTATAGCGGATGGGGTGCTAAAAGTACGACCCACAAAACCTTCGATTTTAATCGAAATAAAAAAAGTCTGTCACCATGTAAAAAAAAAGCCGCTCCCTTCGGAACGGCCTAAAAACTTTCAGTCGGATTAGTATGAAAAAATTCACTAATTAAAGTGATTTCTTAATTTAAATTCTATTTGGTCAACAAGTCAAATATCTAAATTTTAACTTAATCTTAAAACAAGATTCTACAAACAGATGATTTTTATAGATGAACGAGCTTAAATGTCCAGTGGACATTTAAGCGAGAGAACCGCGCAGCGGATGGGAGGCCAAATAATTTAAATTCCCAAGCCTCCGACCTAATTCTCAATCGACCATAAGCGGCCCAAAAGGAAAATGTCCAGTGGACATTTAAGCGAGAGAGCCCTAGCAAGTGAAAAGAGATTTGCCCTCTGCCCTTCGCCAAATCATCTAATTTTCAAACTACCATGTGATAATCTAGCACGAATTGACCCTTTTTGACCACTACCTCTACTACCTCTGACCTCTTGCACATTATTTTTATCTTTTTCGTAAGAAATATCTAAATCCATCGGATAGCGCATACCAGCATGCGTGCTATAAGCATCCAAATCAAAAGCAGCATCATTTGCTACTCTAATTCTAAAGCCAGCATGAGAGCCATTCAAAATGACCTCATCGAAGCCTTTTTTAAGGTAATCAATCGTTGCGCCTCCATGCGAACAGTCAAAATCAGCGGTTCCAGACAATTCATCTATTTCGTAAGTAGAATGTGAAGATTCAGAGTAAACAGCAATCACAGCACCTATTTCGAAATCGTCATGGCGACTATCCGCTCTTAGTTCCTCAATATCTCCCATTTCAAAATTAGTATGACGAGAATCTAATTTTATTTTTCGAGCATTGCCCAAATCAATTTGGCAATGAGCCGTTTCTAGTTGTACATTCCCTAATTCTTTAAATCGAATATTGCTATGACTGATATCGGCATCTAGACTATTAGCCGAGACCACGGTACCGTTTCCATGCGCCATTTCAAAGTCGAGAGCTCCTGAAAAACCATCTGCTGTAATATTTCCGTGGGCAATATCTAAATCAGCATCACCTGACATCTCAGAGATAAAGGTATCACCATGACGGTTTCGAATATCTAAGGCGACCGTTTTAGGCAAAAAGACTTCGAAGTTGATGGTGAAGTCCGAGTTATTATTTCCATTCCAACCGCCCCACCAGCTATTTTTTTGAGATGCTATTTCCGTAACAGCTTTCACATAGTCGCTACCATTAGAAAAGTCAATATCGATTCGGTCAAAAATTTCTTGAGCTTGACTTTCAGAGTTAGTTCTAACAGCAATAACGATGGCAAATTTTGCTCTATCTTTATTCCAAGTATTAATTTCTACTTTTCCAAATTGATTCGAAATGCCTATTTCTCCATTTTTATTAATATCAAATTCTTTCTTAATGGTCTTGGTAAATTCTTCTCGCCCATCGGCGTAGGCTGCACTGCTGATTAGCCCCAAAAGAGCTAGTAGCAATAGGTTTTTATATATCCACGGTTTCATTCTGATTACTGTTTTTTTGATTACTTGATTGAATACTGTCTAATAATTTTTCTAAAATGATCACTTTAGTTTTATAAAGGTCAATGATATCATTGATGATTGCTTCTTCTTTACTCTTGGGAACGATAGATAATTCTTTTTGCAAATCCTTCATCCATTGGTCTAGTTCCGCTAAGTCTGCTTTAATCTCAGGGGTAGTGGCCTCGTAAGTGGACAAGGTAGCAAGCTTATTACTAACCTGTGCTGCATAATATTGTTCTACTTCCGCATATTCGGCAGAAATGTCGCTAAGAGACATGGTTTGTTGACTGCTGGAAGGAGCTAAGGAAAAACCGATACCAACACCAAATCCAATCAACAAAGTCACGGCAGCGGCTATGCTCAAAATGCGACGGATAGAAATCCGCTTAGCAACAGGTCCTTGCACAAATGGCTGAATTTTTGGAGGAGCAGGAGGTAATTTTTTATCCAAATCCGCCCAAAGTTTCAAGCTAGGCGTTTTGGTATCAAAATCCTCCCGATTGTCTCGTATGAATTGTTCGAGATTATCCATTTTATCGCTGTTTTATTTTTTGATTACTTGTATTGTGAAATTGACCAATGACTAGTGGCTAATTAATATTTCCTTTAGTTTCCGCTTTGCTCGACTATATTGAGATTTAGAAGTGGCTTCCGATACATTCAGAATTTCACTAATCTCTCTATGGTCATATCCTTCAAACATATACAATGTAAAGACGACGCGATAGCCATCAGGTAACAAATGCACTGCTTGATTGACCTGTTCGACAGTCAGTTTGACGTCTGGTACTTCATTGGGACGTTCTTCCTTCACATTTGTATGATTGTCTGTCAATTCTTGAATATCCAATCGTCTTTTCTTCAAAAAGTTGATACAATTATTGATAACAATCCTTTTAATCCAAGCGCCAATAGCAGACTGATGTTGAAAAGTATGTAGTTTGCTAAAGACATCCACAAAAGAATTTTGTAAAATATCTTCCGCATCCATTTCATCTTTAAGCATTCGCAGACAGATATTATACATCGCTTTCGAGTATAATCGATACAATTCGAACTGAGCTTGACGATTGCCCTGCCTACAGTTATCAATGATTTCCTGGTGCGTTGCGGCGTAATTCAAAGGGTCAGGTGTTTTTCTTGCTTGCAATTTGGAATGAACCAATTTCACTTTAGGCTTAGTACTATCGCCCACGATTGTATGCAAAACGGTTTGATTCATTGTTCAAAATTGAAAGTCGGGTTGTTTCTCAAAAAGAATACTTGTGGTTTAAGTACTCTGCTTTAAGAGACAAGACCATTTCAATAAGGGTTGCACACAAATCTTAAAATTAGTTTTTTTTTTGAAATTAGTTTTGTTTTTTAGGTGACAGGTTGACTTACTTTTATAATACTTTCCCTAAGTTACGATACTTCTCATAAACCTCATGCTCTCATAGCCTTATAACCTTATAAGCCATATATTTGCAAAATTATTTCTTTGTTTTTATAACAATAAAAAGTCGTAAACCATTTTCATGCGCAAACTCAAACTACAAGAATTAAATAGACTCACCGTAGAAGGTTTTAAATCGACAGATAAAACGCCCATCGTTTTAGTAATGGATAATATTCGCTCTGGTTTGAATGTGGGGTCTGCATTTAGAACTGCCGATGGGTTTGCTTTAGAAAAAATCTACCTTTGTGGTATCACTGCCCAGCCACCTCACCGAGAAATTTTAAAGACCGCTATTGGAGCGACTGATTCTATGACATGGGAATATGCAGCGGAAACAGAGGCGGTCATCGCTCAATTACAAAAAGACAACTATCATGTAGTAGCTGTAGAGCAAGCAGAAGGAAGTACTTCCTTACCTAATTTTCAATGGCCTGCTGAAAAGAAGATAGCTTTAGTTTTTGGTAATGAAGTAAGAGGCGTGAGCCAAGGTGCAATGGAGTTGGTTGATGAATGTTTAGAAGTTCCACAGTTTGGGACTAAGCACTCCTTTAATATTTCTGTTTGTGTGGGAATAGTGATTTGGGAGTTGTTTCGGCAATTACGGTATTGATTTTAGAATTTGAAATAATTTAACCAATCTCTATAAAAGATGGCGTACTTATTTTCCTGAAACCTAGTACACTGTGTATTAAGTTTGTTTGCATTTTGAATAGGTTATTTTTTGTGAGTACGAGTTAATTTTTTTGAGAATAGCCCTGCTATTAGAGAAAAAATTAAGGAAGTAATCGCATAAAAGAAGCATTCTAAAATGTGA
>CALJVJ010000286.1 GCA_937974625.1 uncultured Saprospiraceae bacterium | reverse complement strand
TACTTTGCTACGCAGCCTGTCAGCAGGAACAAAAAACCGACCTAAAAATAATGTCCTATAACATTCGACATGGGGAGGGCATAGATACCATTTTAGACTTATCCCGCTCAGCTAAAATTATCCGCGCTCAAGCTCCAGATTTTTGTGGATTACAGGAAATAGATGATTACTGTATACGTACAGATAGCGTAGGTCAAACGGGCTATTTGGCAGAAAAAACATCAATGAAAGGCACTTTTGGAAAATTTATGGACTTTCAGGGGGGAGCTTATGGGATGGCCACTTTATCTGCTAAACCAGTAATTTTAACAGAAATTTTGTCTTTACCTGATGGTAAATATGAACCTCGCGTCGCCATCGTGCAAAAAGTGCAGATAGCAGACGGATGTGCGATTGTGATTGCGAATGTGCATTTCGAATGGATTAGCGGCCAAGAGGGGAGTAACAATCGCTTGAAACAAGCAGAAGCATTGATGAAATATATAAATGAATTGAATCAACCAACCATTATAACAGGGGATTTCAATTGTACTCCCGATTCCCCAACTATGCAGTATTTTGGAAAACAAGGGTTCACCTTTGTGAAAAAAGGAAGCGATAAGTTAAGTTTTCAGGGAGAACGGAAAGTTGAAATTGACCATTTAATTTTTCGAAATACGGAAAAGGTCAAGTTTAAGAAGAAAAGTATTCAGCTATTGAACGAGCCTATTGTATCTGACCATCGACCCTTAATCGTTGAGTTGGAAGTGATTTTTTAATCAAAATATGGAAAGTAAGACAACCTTACCAACCAACTGTACCATTGAATTCAGTTGAATCGGATAAATAAGGGAATAACTTACATGGCCCCAACGAATGCTATATTTCGCTTAAGGTATGCTGCAACTGGTATTGGTGAAAGTAGAAAAGAAGCAGCTTTCCCAAAAAGTAAGCAAGTTCAAATTCAAGTATCAAGTTCAATACATAATGTTGACTCATAAGCTTGCCAATGTTACGTTTCGAACTTGAACTTGATACTTGCGCTTGAACTTTTTAACCAGGCACTACATATTATAAGCCCCTCCATTGATATCAAGGGTAGCCCCCGTAATAAAGCCGTCGTATTCAGAAGCAAGATATAAAACCGCTCGTGCTACATCATCCGAATTACCTGCTCGTTCGATTGGAATACCAGCGATTGTTTTAGCGGCGGATGCTTTGGTCGTATGGGTATTGTGAAAGGACGTTCCAAGGATAAGCCCTGGCGCAACGGCATTGACTCTGGTGCCCTGTGCACCTAATTCCGCAGAAAGAGAACGGGTAAAGGTCAAAATAGCACCTTTGCTAGTCGAATAAGCCAAAGACCCTGCGTGTCCTCCCTTACGTCCAGCAAGTGAGGCTAAATTTACAATACTACTGTTCTCATTTTTTGCTAAATGTGGAGCTGCTGCCCTTGTCACAAACATCATAGAGGTGAGATTGATATCCATTACCTTATGCCAAAACGCCGTCTCCATTTCATCCAACTTTTTACGAGCAACCAATGAACCTGCGTTGTTAATCAGTATATCTAAACCACCAAGTGCTGCTACTGTTTTGTTGACTAATGCATTCGCATCGGCTTCTTTGGTTAAGTCCCCACTAATGGCAACTGCCTTTTGACCTTTGCTAATTGCGTATGCCGTTAATTGGTTGGCGGCATCCGCACTAGAAAAGTAATGAATTGCTACATTCGCTTCGCTATCAATAAGGTGTTTTGTAATGGCCTCTCCAATTCCCTGAGCACCAGCGGTCACCAAAATATTTTTTCCACTTAGTTTACTGTTAATATTCATGTTGTCTTTAAATTAAAAAATTGATAATTAATGGAATTTTGGGTAGCTTAAAAGGAAAAACTTTTGCTGCCAGAAGGATAAATTCCATGAAGTTGCAAATATAAGAAAATAAGCTCCTTTTTTGAATGCTTGCTTGATTTATTAAAAGGCTTTAGTCTTGACACCATCAGTAGATTTTAACCCAATAATTACCGTGTAAGACTATTTTGTAAAACTACTCGATTGTCTTTACTGTCACACTACCCAATCCTTCCCCCTTCACAAGTACCTTATCTCCATCTTTCAAAAATTTAGCCATGCTATCTTCGGAGTTCAAACTACCCAATTTTTTAAACCGGTCTAAGCCAAGAATGCCCCCTAAACGTACCAACCACCGAGGAGCAGATAAAGCCACACCACCGGGCGTACCTGTTAGTACCATATCGCCTTTTTGCAAGGGTTTATTCGGATACTTTCGGTGAATAGCTTGCAACCTTTGTAAAGGTGAATAAATTAAATCACTGGTTAGTTGATGCTGTCGGACTTCGTCGCTGACGAGGGTTTAGCAGGCAAGGAAAGTTGGGTAATTGCGCCAAAGCTGTTTCCCTATGCCCCTCCTTTGGTGCCTATTAACAAAGTAAATAGACGATAATCCAGTAAGTCAAGGCTAGAGGTGGGGTGGTGTTTCTTTGAAATGTCTCCTAAGCTTTGGCATTGGTAGTTAACTAGAATACATTAGCTAATATAGTCTGTGCTGCCCAATATCCACACATCCCGTGCACTCCACCTCCCGGAGGCGTTGCTGCTGACCCAATAAAGATTTTAGGATTAGGCGTCGTATAAGGATTGAGTCTAGCCACAGGTCTAGTAAATAATTGTGTAATATCTGCCGCACCTCCTGTAATTGCTCCTCCTAAATAATTAGGGTTGTATTGATAAAAATTAGCGGTATTCGTAGTGTGCTTCGCTAAAATCAAGTCTTTAAAACCTGGGGCAAAGCGCTCAATTTGTTGCTCAATAGCTGCTGTCATATCTTTGGTTGAACCATGAGGGACATGACAATAGGCGTAACCTGTATGCTTGCCTTCAGGAGCACGAGTATTATCGAATTGACTTTGTTGGCAAAGAATTAAATAGGGTTGGTCGCAATGTTTGCCTTCCCATGCCATGCGTTCGCTTTTAGCAATTTCCTCCATAGTCCCTCCTACATGCACCGTCGAAGCTTCTAAACACCGTTTGTCTGTCCATGGGATTGGACCATCTAATGCCCAATCGACTTTAAAAACACCTGGGCCATAATTATATTTAAGGAGTCTTTTTTTATAATTATTCGGTAATTCATCTGCGGCTATTTCAGCTAATTGTTTTGGGTCGGTATTAAATAAATAGGACTTTGTCGCTGGTAAATCACTTAACTTTTTTACTAAAAAATTAGTTTGAATTTCGCCCCCTAATTCTTTAAACAAATTAGCCAATGCTTTAGTGATATTATGAGAGCCACCTTTTGCAACAGGCCAGTCCACCAAATGTGCCGTCAAAGAAAACATCAAGCCTAAAGCCGAGGTGAAATAAAAATCTAAAGGTAAGACACTATGCCCTGCACAACCTGCAAATAAGGCTTTTGCGCGTTTACCTTTAAACTTAAAATTAGCAAAAGTGGTTGCCGGCCATAAGGCATTCATACCAAATCTAGCTAACAAAAATGGATGTTTAGGAATACCCAATGGTTTTAATCCTTCAGATAAAATAGCCTCCCCATTCTTAATAAAATAACTAAATAGATTTTTCCATGTGTTGCCATCTATTCCCAAATTATTCGCTGTTTGGTCTAAAGACTTTCCTAATAAAATGGCAGGTTCATCATCCAAAGGATGCGCCACGGACTGCTTAGGATAAATCCAATCTAAACCATATTTTTCTAATGGTAAGGTTTTTAAATAGGGAGATAAGACACCCATTGGATGAACTGCCGAACAATAGTCATGGTGAAAATTGGGCAAAGTCAATTCAGTTGTTCGAGTGCCACCACCTATTTCGCCAGCAGCCTCGACTACTAATACTTTTAATCCCTTGCGAACTAAATTGACCCCCGCACTTAATCCATTAGGTCCAGCGCCAATAATAATTACGTCGTAACTTTTTGTATTCCTAACCAAGCTGTCTTCTTTTTAATGAAGTTGTTTAAGATTTTGTTAGGAGACTGATTTTCAATGACTTGCAAGCAGGTCATCAGAATAACTTTAAACAACTTCAATGCTTTCCTTTAAACAGGTCCACCATCAACCCTTCTATCTTTAGCTACCTGAATTCGTTCTTCAATTTTTCTTGTGTACCCTTGAGGTAATTCTCCCATAATCACTCGAACTTCACCTGACTCCAATAATAGCCTTTTTTGAACAAGACTATAGCGTATAAACAATTGCCATTCCATAGAAATATGGGCGGCGATACTGACTTCTACAAAAGGGACGCCTAAAGTTTTGGTAAATGGTAAAAATGAGTTAGATTTAATTTTACAAAAATAAGTAATTATAAAAGAATGGGAGCTTTGTCCATTACTAGAAAATGATTCAAGAAATAGCCATGAATTTAACCATCAAAAAAGTCCAGCTAAAACGCAATACTTCGTTTCTTGATAAAGTACAAATAATCTTAGGTGGGTTTCTATTTATTTTCATTACCACTTGTTCACCTATACCAATAGAAATAGATAAACCCAATATTGTATTCATTTATGCCGATGATTTGGGAAGAGGCTTACTATCCAGCGAAGGACAAAAAATTATCAAAACGCCCAATATCGATAAATTGTCAGCCAAGGGCGTGAGATTCGAAAATGCCTATGGTAGCATGTTTTGTGCCCCAGCAAGAGCTAGTTTATTAACTGGATACCACGATTGTCAGAAAGATAAATGGAAGATTACTAGAGGTGGCGTCTATATCAATTTATCAAAAGATTCAACACTCGAAAACGCAACTATCCAGCAGGCTTTGGATGAACAATATGGACCGATTCCAATAGGGGAGGTGTTTTTAGCAGAAGTGTTTAAAAAGGCGGGATACGTCACTGGTCAGTTTGGTAAACTGGATTGGGGTTTTTCAACGACCCATAATCAATTGAAAAGGCATGGCTGGGATGAGTACTATGGATATTATGACCATGTAAGATGTCATGGATTCTATCCACCCTTCTTATTTGAAAATGGAAAGCAGGTAAATATAGCTGGAAATACCCACGCAAATTGTGGAAAAACACCAGAGTATGACGAAAACGGAGGATATGAAGACCGATGGAATAGGACAGGGAAGAAGGAGTACTCGCAAAACCTTATCCTTGAAAAGATTTTAGCCTTTATTCGAAATCACAAAGAAGCGAATTTTTTCCTCTATCACCCAACTCAGTTGCCGCATGGCCCTTCAATGATTCCCGAAATCCATGAAGACTTTATCGATAACCCGGATTTAACTGAAATAGAGAAAACCTATGCTTCGATGGTAAAATTGTTGGACGAACAT
>CALJVJ010000285.1 GCA_937974625.1 uncultured Saprospiraceae bacterium | reverse complement strand
AAAGTGGACCGGTACTAGAGTCGACTTAATCTTTGGTTCGAATACAGAGCTTCGAGCAATCGCTGAGGTATATGGATGTGCAGATGGCGAAGAGCGATTTGTTAAGGATTTTGTTGCAGCTTGGAACAAAGTAATGAATGCAGACCGTTTTGATGTAGCTACTGCGTTAGTTGCATAAGAAAGGTTTTCAAATATTTAAAACGAAAGGTGGTCTGTTTACAGGCTGCCTTTTGTTTTTTAGATTAGTGGTAAAATTAATTTACCCAACTAGATAGGATTCGACACCGATTTTTCTTTAAAAAATACACGGATAAAACGGTTACTGTAGCATCCCATCCGCAAAGCGGCTCAGAAGCTTACACTTCTTTATACTCTAGGTCAGATGCTATAATAGTACTCGACCTAGAACGCCTTTAGTAAAGGAACTGTTATATTTCGTGTAAATCTCGAAGAGATTTCCGTGTCGAATCCTATCTAGTTCCTATTATGGTTTTAACAATTTAATCGGGTAAGTTATTTTTAGTCTACACCTTATAGAAATTTTAATAAATTTTAGCTATCTATTTAGGAGGTGCTTGCCACATAATATTCATGATTTTCCATTTCCCACTTGCCGATTTACTTAGATGCATAAAATCAATTCCCCATTTAGCCGTCAATTTAGCAGAAGCAGTTCTGTCATGTACTTCATAAATTTCAACTTTTTTAGGACTTTCCTTATTTGCTTGACTTCCATCCTTATTCCATTTTGCAGATAAATCATAAAGTTGTTGATAAGTCATTGGTACATGATAATAGGCCTCACCATCATAATCATAATAACCAATTTTATGTAGGCTAGTATCGACACTTCTTGCAATTCTATCAGGTGCTACTTCATATAAACCAAGTACGTAATCCTCTACTGCTTCTATAACTAATCGGCGGTCATCTATTATATCATCAGCTTGAGCGAAAGAGATGGTGGTAAAGGATAGGAAGAAAAAGAAACTTGCGTATTTAAGGGTTGATAGTTGCATTTCAAGATTCCACGGATAATTTTTCATAATTTTGTTTTAAAAGAATTTATTATTGTTGAGATTCTTTGCTAAAATCTTAAAATCACCTACTTAAATTTAAAGTTATGAAATTATTTAAATTGATACTGTTATTACTTCTACTAATTACCATTAGCGCATGCGAGAAAGATAGGGAATATAGCTGTAAATGTACGGATGATATCACCAATGAAATAGTTAGTATCTCAGTAAATGAAACAAACAAAACGCAAGCAGAATCTGATTGTAATAATTCAGATGCAGCGGAAGGGGTTAGTTGTGTTTTGGATTAGTAATGATGGTTAAAAAAGTCAATGGTCTATTTTCATAAATTTTATTGCTGGAAATCAGTAAAGGTCGTACCATCAAAACGATGAATACCATTTAACGAACCCCACCAAATATTACCAGACTTATCTTCCATAATGCCAAAAAACATATCCATTTCTTCTTTTATTATAGTGGCAGTGGGTTGTTCATAGGCTAGAGGTCTTTTATCATATCGAGATAATATCCAAATTTGAGGACTAGCACTTGCTGAATTTGTCCAAATATTACCTGCTTTATCTTCATATATATACCCAACGAAATTTTTATTGAAGTTGGTAAAAGCCTTGCCGTCATACCTCCAAAGGCCATCATTGCCACCCAACCAAATATCGCCAGATTTATCTTCAATGATACTACGCACATTGACGAATGGTCTACCTGCCGTTTTAATAACTTCTGCGGTATTGAAGAATTTGCTAAACGTTTTTCCATCATAAACACAAGCCGCGCCCCTTGTTCCAATCCAATATTGCCCATTTTTATCCTCTATAATGGAGTTAATGTCATTATCGGATAAACCATCTTTCGTGGTGAAATTTTTAAAGGTGATGCTTTTAATATCTTTTGCCAATCCATCGTAGCGACTTAATCCTTCTTGAGTGCCAATCCAAATTTTACCCGATTTATCTTCGGAAATACATCCAATGCCATCATAAACCAATCCTTCTTTTGTGGTATAATTAATAAAGCTTGCTCCGTCATATACATATATACCACCTCCAATTGTTCCAAACCATAGATTCCCTTTTCTATCTTCTAAAGCACAAAAAACATGATATCTTCTTAATGAATCTTTGTTAGTGAAGTTGGTGAAAGTCGTTCCATCATATCGTATAATTCCTTCCCAAGAGGCAATCCAAATATTTCCCTTTTTGTCTTGTATCATATTTCGAACAATACTTTTAGGACCGAAGGCTGATTCTATCGGTTCGGATTCTACAAAATAGGGGTCATAGTCTGATATTTCTTTTGGAAGATTTTTTTTACTTTCTACTGAAGGGCTTTTTTTTGTCGTTTCTTTTATCGGAGCGCTCCTATTTTGTCCTTTACAAGAAATGATAACGAGAGATATAAAAAGAAGGGTATAGATAAGTAGGTCTTTAAGCATATAACTAGGTCTATTTTTGATTCTTTGCTATTACAAAACAAAATAAAAATCCGTTGTCCTTAAATTATCCGTTGTATATTTTTCTGTACAACGGATGATTGAAGGACAACGGATTTATTTATCAATTACTCTTCGTCCCCATAAATATAAACGCCACGCTCATTTGGCTTAGCAAAACCACGATACATCCCAGGGGTATTATGTGGCATGGCTACATTTCCATATTTATCTACAGAAATGATTCCACCACTTCCACCAACTTCTACCAATTTTTCATTAACCACTTGATTAGCAGCAGTTGCCAAATCTTCTTTTAAATATTCCATACGGGCTGAAATATCATGGGCCACTGCATATCGAATAAAAAACTCGCCATGTCCCGTACTAGAAATAGCACAAGTATTATTATTGGCATAACATCCTGCTCCAATAATTGGAGCATCTCCAATTCTGTTGAATTTTTTATTGGTCATTCCACCAGTAGAAGTTCCAGCGGCAAGGTTTCCATCTTTGTCTAAAGCTGCACAACCTACCGTTCCATATTTCCAATCATTAAATTCTAATTGGTCGATATAGCCCAATTGCATTTCTTTAGCTTTCGCTTTTTCTAATGCATCATGTCTATGTTGCGTCCAAAAATATTCAGGGTCAACAATTTCTAAACCTTGGTCTTTGGCAAATTTTTCTGCTCCTTTTCCTGATAGCATTACATGATTAGACCGTTCTAAAACTGCTCTTGCAGCATTGATTGGATTTTTTATATTTGTCACGCCACTAACAGCACCAGCGTTTTGTGTTTTTCCGTCCATAAATGAAGCATCTAACTCATTAGTGCCTTGGTTGGTGAAAACAGCTCCTTTTCCTGCGTTAAAGAGGGGAGAGTTTTCCATAACATTAATCGTTGCGACTACCGCATCCATTGCTGTACCGCCACTTTTTAAAATTGCCTCACCTGCGTTTAATGCTTCATTTAATTTTTCTCGAAAAGCTGCTTCTTTTTCTGGGGTCATATTTTTTCTTAAAATCGTTCCTGCACCACCATGGATAGCCATTGCGTATTCCGCTCTTTTTTGTGTAGTTATTGATTTTTCATCAGTAGTTGAGGTAGTTGATTCTGGCGTTACATTTTTACAGCTATAAACTGCTAGAAAGGTTATAAAAAGGAAGCAAAACTTTTTCATAATTGAATTTATTGGAAAGTGGTTAATATTATGATTGACACGAATTTACTATAATTCTAAAAAAGAAAGGCGATTCATTCAAAGAATCGCCTTTTATCAGATACATATTTTGATTGCTCAAGACGGCACTACAACACAACGATTTATAGTATTAATTTCTAAATCGTTGTGTCGTTAGGAGAAATTTTAATAAAGAACGGTTTAATTACTAATTCCGACTACGAGGCAATTGCCCTTCAATCATTGGCGCACCAACGGATTTAAGGCTATTTTCTAATTTAGGCATAACCGTATTCACGATGTCCATCAATGCTGATTGAATACCTTTAAGTTCTGTTTTGGCATCCGCTACACTTTTTTTATGAGTAGCAGTAGGGCCATAAGTAGTCATTAAACCACGGTAACCAATAAACATTCTACTTTGGACAGTTGGAGGTGTTCTAGCACCAATTTCTCCTTTAGCTTTATTACCATTGAGCAGTAAGTCTAATTTATTAAGGTCTGTTTTAGCGGCAAATAAATCAGCGGATAACTGAGTGATATCGCCACTAGAACGAGAGAGCGCTGTTTCCATTGCCTTCACTTTATCCATGCTATTATTCAATTGTAAAGAAGTTGCCGAAATATCTCCCATGATGGTTTCCATTTCTTGACGGAATGCTGCAATCTCATTGGCAGGCTGTGCTGGCAATGCACTTTCCTCTCTTAACGGAACGACTTTAAAGTTTTGGGGTTCAACTAAAGGGGTAATCACCCCGTCTATTTTTTTAGAAATGGTTACAGAGTAAGTGCCAGGTGCAGCCATAAAACCTCTACCTCCTCTTCTACCACGACGACCTCCGGTTTGTTGTTTTAATCGCACTAATCCTTTGGAAGCATGTCTTAAATTCCAGTTGACTCGATGAATACCTTTACCCGTCTTTCCTTTTATTTGTTGAACTACTTGACCACTAGCATCTTTTATTGTTAATAAAACTGCTGGCTTTTCAGCTCTTTTTTTAGCATCTAGTTCTTCCCAGCTTGGAAATGCCTCTTTGTCCATTTTCTGCTTACTTATTGCATTTGCAGAAATACCATCTTTTAGATAATAGGTAAAGGTTGCGCCAAATTCTGGATTAGGAGCAATATATTCTTGAGAACCGTAAGAGCCAATAATAGACCTTGGAACATAATGCAAAGCATCTTTAGTCGGGAATAATACCACCTCCTTTTGTAGGGTTTGGTTATTAATTTCCCGTAAAGGGCTATAATCATCAAGAATAAAAAAGCTACGACCGAAAGATGCTGCTACTAAATCATTTTCTCTTTTTTGAATAACTAAATCTCTGAAAGAAATAGTCGGAGAACCTGCCATTTTAACCCATTTTTCGCCACCGTCGACTGTAAAATAGATACCAAATTCTGTGGCAGCAAATAATAAATTAGGTTGTACATGGTCTTGTACCATTCTCCAAACCAAGTGTTTATCAGGAATATTACTACTAATAGATTGCCATGTTTTACCTCTATCTGTACTCTTTATTAAATAAGGCTTAAAATCTCCGTTTTTGTGGTTGTCCATGGCTACGTAGAGGGTATTGGCATCGTACAAATCCGCTTTTATATCATTAACAAAAGCATCAGTGGGAATCCCAGATATAGAACCCGTTTCTATTTTTCGCCAGTTTTGACCCCCATCTTCAGTTACCTGTATCAACCCATCATCTGTTCCTGCATAGACTAAACCCGCTTGTTTTGGAGATTCCGCCAAAGAAGTAATGGTACTATAATCTGACATCGCTGCTAAATCCCATGAATTATCCCAGCCTTGTGTTTTACCCATGATTGGTAACCTTGCCCTATCACTTTTTCCTTTAGTCAAATCACTAGAAATAGCTGTCCAGCTATCTCCTCTATCCTCAGAAGACCATACTCTATAAGAAGCAAAGTATATTTTTGCAGGATTATGTGGACTTACAATAATCGGAGCATCCCAATTAAAACGCTCAAAACCTTCTCCGAGTCCTGCTTGCGGTTGGATAAAAACTTGTTCTCCAGTAATTCTATCAATTCTATGCATGCCTCCTCTTTGCGACTCCGCGTATCCGATATCAGGATTACCTGGTTCTGTAGCAGATTGATGCCCATCTGCACCTAGTGTTTTATACCAATCAGCATTGCGAATTCCGTGTTGATTATCGGTACGGGAAGGACCTCCATGAGAACCATTATCTTGAGTACCGCCAAAAATATGATAGAAGGGTTTTCTATCGTCAACGGCTACTTTGTAGTATTGCGTAATTGGCATATTATTGAAAAAACGCCAAGATTTTGTACCATCTAAAGATTCATACAAACCACCATCAGAACCCACTAGTAAATAATCAGGGTCGTCCATTCTAAAGGCAATAGCATGGTTGTCAGAGTGTTTTAACTGTTCAGGTAAGCGACTAAAATTTTTACCACCATCATTCGAAATTTGAATACGGACATCCATTAAATAAAGGCGGTCAAAATTATGTGGGCAAGCGTATAATTCTTGATAATAGTGAGGACCTGTTGCTCCTGAAACAGCATCAGAACGTTTTTCCCAAGAGGCTCCTCGATTAGTCGATTTGTAAACGGCTCCTTTAGTTCTATTTAATTCAATAGCGGCATAAAGTACATCAGGTTGTTGTGGGGAAATGGCAATACCAATTTTTCCCATCTTTCCTTTTGGTAAGCCTGTTGATAATTTTTCCCAAGTTTCCCCACCATCCATACTTCTATGAATACCAGAATTTGGACCACCACCTAAATAAGCAGCCACCGTTCGGTGTCTTTGCCAAGTTGCGGCGTATAGCCAATCAGGGTTTCTTGGGTCAATTACAATGTCGGTTACCCCAGTCCATTCTGCATCCCCTAACGTTTTGTTCCAAGATTTACCCCCATCTGTGGTTTTATATAATCCTCTTTCACCGCCTTTGTTCCAAAGCGGTCCTTGTACAGCTACCCAAATAACATTAGAATTATCTGGATGAACGATAATTTTGGAAATATGCTCAGATTGCTTCAAGCCCATATTTTTCCAAGTTTTACCTCCATCTGGACTTCTATAAATACCATCTCCAAAGCCAACGTGTCGGCCACCAACATTCTCTCCCGTTCCCAACCAAACCGTATGAGGATTGCTTGGGTCTAGGGTGATACAACCAGTAGAGTAGGAGGGTTGGTCATCAAAAATAGGTTGCCAAGTGGTACCTGCATTTTCTGTTTTCCATACGCCACCAGAGCCAACAGCGATATACCAAACATTATCATCATCTGGGTGAATAGCGATATCCGCAATTCTTCCAGAAGTAAAGGCAGGGCCGACATTTCTAAGCTTTAAGTTTTTAAAAGTAGCTGCAGACATCGGGTCTTTTGCTTTTTTCTGTGCATTTAGATTAAGACTAAAGATTAGAAAAAAGAATAACAGGTAGTTTCTTACTTTCATAGTAAATATTTTATTGAAGAATAACCTCGCTGGAACAAGGTGAATATGAATGTATTAGGCTAAGCTAAGGAATATTTTTCTTTTTAAGAACTTTGAGGTAAGCTAGCTATTGGTAGGAAGTAAATCTTCAGAATTGCTTCAAAATGTAGGAAAGTAGTTAGGCGATACCAAATGGAGTATTTAAAATAAAAATGCTTCTAGCAATAGACATCACTAGAAGCATTTTATTGATTGTAAGAATAAAGGTTATCCAACTTCAAAAGTAACCTTAAGGCTAACTCTATATTCTTTGATTTTTCCATTTTCTACAGTAACACTCATGTTACCAACATTAGCAGAACGGATATTATTGATAGACTTTGATGCTCTTTTGATAGCTTGAGCCGTAGCATCTTCCCAACTTTTTTTAGAATTCGATAATAATTCAACAACTTTAATTACAGTCATTTTGTGTAGATTTTTTAAATTAATAAAATAGGACTAAGACTAGAGAAAGGAACCTAATTACGTGAAGTAATTTATTATTGTTCCTTTACAATTTGGCGTAATATCCATTAATTTATGCTGAATGTCAATTGTTATTGAAAATACTGTTTGAAATAGTGCTAAGGATTGCCTTCAGTTCTTTTGAGAAAGAATTGACGTATAAATTTATCTTTAAAATAAAAAAGCCCAAATTTCAATCAATGAAATTTGAGCTTTTGCAAAGTTTTAATATTGCTATAATTACTTCTTTTCGGAAATTAACGAATAGGCCAATCTCCAATCACTTTTTTTATTTCATATGTTCTACAATGAATAACTCGGTCTGCACTGGTTTACCTTCTACACTTATGACAAGTGTATGCATACCATTTTCCAATTGATGTATTGGTATTTGTAATCTACTAGAGTAGTTATTTTCTAAAGTAACTTGCTTCATAACTTGCCCTAACATATTGATGATTTGCAGATTTCCAGACTTATTTTCAAAATTTTCTAACTCAATATTTAAAACCTCATTAGCTGGATTTGGATAAAATCTAAATTTCGTCGCTTCACCAGCATACACTAACTTTTTAGTTTCGGTATATTCTGTTGTTCCGTCTTTAAATATTTGTTTGATTCTATAGTAGTTTTCACCAATTTCTGGTTGGTCATCCATTAACTTGTAGAAACTTTCATATTCATTATTATATACAACTTCTACTTCATCAATTTTTGTATAAGCCTTATCATCTGTTGAATGTTCGATTTCGAAAATACTTTCTAAATCGGTGGTATTAGAAAACCATTCTAAAATAGAATTTCCTGTAACTGGGTAAGCTTCAAAGGCTAAAACTGGCCTTGCCCGATTACTAGCGCCCGCAGAAATATTTAAGGTATAATCTTCTACTTCTCCATGAACAAAGGACCCACATGGGCTAACACCTGCTTCTCTTTTCATAGCCACCCTCATTCTGGTGTTTCCAGGAACCGTTCCAGCAGGTACGATAAAGGTCTGAGTGACAGCATCAGGCTGAGGACCTCCATCTCCATTAGATGGAGAAACTTGTTCTAAAACTAATTCACCAGCGTCATTAAAATCATTATCTTGATTGAAATCCATCCAAACATAGACGTTTTCATCCCATTGGTTATAACTGAAAGTAAGATTGACACTTACGGTGTATTGTTGACCAACCGTTAAATTAGCCACTAGATTTGTATAATCTTCATAGCCTAATGATTTCTGAGAAGGATTGCTTAAATCTGCTAATTCTACTTTACCTATCCATTCTTGCCAAGGTTGGTCTGCACTCATATCACAATAATTAGTGCTGGTTCCACAATCGTCCACTGTTTTAGTAATACAATTACTTGCCACCCAGTTGGTACAATTAGCTCTTCGACTCCATCTAACATAATTAGTTGTGACATTAATTAAAGGTGGATTATAAGTTGCTGAATTACTATTTGGAATCGCTTGATTAATATTAGTAGGACATCCATTTTCAGACTTTAACCAAACATATTCTATTGTACCAGAACCACCAGATGGAGCGCTGCTACTAGATATTGTTTGTGGGTCGTAAGGGTCACAAACTATTTCATTCCCGCTAATTTGACCACCATTTCCATCAGCGTCACAAGTTGCTGTAGATTCAGTAACATTTACGGTGAAGCTACAAGTGGTTAAATTACCACAGTCATCCGTAGCTTGATATGTAATAGTCGTGGAACCCACAGGGAAATTAGAACCGCTGTTAGGTCCTACTGTTTGGGTAATTACGGGTATAGAATTATTACTACTACCACCGCACTTAATTTCCATTAAATACTTTTTCCAGGACCCATTGTCTATCCAGTCCCAAGTTCCATTCCAAGGATAAAATACGGTAAAATCATTACCAGATGAATTAGCACCAGCGTAGTTGGTATAATTGGTGGATTCTCCATTTAACCAAACAGGAGTCCCTTCTGAAGCTTCATCTGTCAAACCTATATGGACGATTTGCCCATTAATGATACTTTTTACATAATCATTTTCGTCAGCATCTTCAATACCAACTAAAGTTCCACCAGCAGTTTCACAATTCGCTTTGGCAGTTAACCACGGAGCTTGACCATCAGAAATATAATAATCACTACCATTATATTCTCCTATATACGCAAATCCTGCCTTTGCTGAACCCGTGCAGGAACCACCGCCTCCACCACCAGTTGTACAATCAGTTGTTGCAGTAGGCGTTGCCCAAGTGGCCACTCCTCCTCCAGCACCTTGCGGTACATTTATATTTAGATTAGCAGGACAAGTCATGCTGATATTACTACTATTTACATTGACAGTTACTACAAAACTACAACTCACCGAACCTCCACAATTATCTGAAGCCGTATAAGTAATAGTTGTTGAACCTACGCCAAATTGACTTCCTTTAACAGGCCCAGCCGTTTGTGAGAAACTATACCCACCTGATGCACAACTACTACTACCAACAGGGTCAGCCCATGTGACTGCGACCGTTCCAGTGGCAGTTCCTACATTTTCAGTGATATTAGCAGGACAATTCAAGCTAATATTGCTATTGGTTGCATTAACAGTTACGCTAAATGAGCAAACAGTTGAAGCGTTACATTGGTCTGTTCCTTGATATTCAACAATGGTGGTTCCAATTGGGAATGCTGAACCACTTGCTAAGCCATTGGTCAAGGTCGTAGTCACTCCACCTGTAGCACAAGTAGTATTCCCAATAGGTGCCTGATAATTAATTACCTTTGATGTTGCACCAGGGTCGGCATTCATCACAATATCATTCGGACAAGTTAAGTTAACAATACTTGTTCCGGCATTAACCGTAACAGTAAATGAGCAAGAAGTACTTCCTCCACAATCATCTGTAGCAGTATAAGTTACAGCAGTAGTTCCAACGGGGAATGCTGTACCATTGCTTGGGCCAGCAGTTTGATTGATAGACAATCCACTACCATTGCCACCACCACAAGGTTTTTCTAAAACATAAACTTTACCATAGTTACCACTCATCACCCAAGTTCCATCCCAGAAATACATGATACCATAATCATTGTCACCCGGATTCGCTTGAAGATTATTATAAGTTAATGGTTCACCATTTACCCATTGATAATCTCCTTCTGTTTGGGCGTCACTTAATCCAATCAGGACAATTTCATTACCGATAATACTTTTTACAAAATCATTTTCCGCTTGCGAATTGATTACTACTAAATTTCCGCCATTCGCAGCCGATGTAGCTTGTGCTTCTGTCCAAATCTTAGCATCATTGGATAGATAGTAGTCATGTCCTTCAAATGTTCCTTTATAGGTGAAACCAGTAATGGCAGCACCTGAGCAATTACCTCCACCGGTACCACCGCCATTGCAATCGGTTGAACCAGTAGGTTCTGTCCAATTAACTGTAGCAGTACCTTGACCTGCAGCTGCGCTAACTGTAATATTTGAAGGGCAGTTTACACTAATTTGACTTTCACAAGCATCAGGAATGTTATTATTATTTAAATCAATATTGTCATCACCTCCTGGACAAATATCATCTTCGTTGCATACTCCGTCATTATCATCATCTGTCCCTTCATCTATTTGACCATTATTGTTATTATCTTTTCCATCACAAAGCTCAGGAGCGTTTGGATAAAGCGTGTTGTCGTTATCATTAAAATCTTGATTGTTTGAAACATAGTTATTAGGAGCCACACAAGTAGTTACGCCCGTTGCAGGATTACCAAAGCCATCACCATCTGCATCCGCATAAAAAGTGGTACAACCTGTATTACAACTAACTCCAGTAGCTGGAGAATCATCACAATCACAAAGGGTACCTGCACCGTCGCCATCCACATCTACTTGGTTAGGATTAGGCACTAAAGGACAATTATCAGCTACATCAAAAATCCCATCACCATCACTATCAGCATTGGTATTAACTTGTTCATAAATACCCATATCCACTACACCACCTGCAATTCTTATATTACCATCTGCATCAGTTGTAAGATAACTAGGAACGTCACTATTATTCCCTGCATCAATTGCAGGAGATGCAGCTAAGAGATGAAAATCTCCAGCTGATGGATTAACAAATTGTGGGTTTTGGTTATAAATATTTCCAGCACCACAAATAGCCTCATTTGTACCCCCACCTTGAACTAAAGCTAAACAGTTGGAGACATCAAATAGAGAATTATTTACATTAATGGTAGGAGAACCAGTTAAATGAAAGGTTGGACTAAAACCAGCTGTATTTTGTTGAAAAATAGAATTAGCTACTTGGGTATTGGCAGTACTTGTGCCTCCAGTAGCATTTTGATAAATAGCTCCACTAATATTTCCTTGATTCTGATAAAAGACACAATTAGTAACTAAAACGTCGATTTCTCCGCCAAAAGCTACTCTAGAGTAGGTGGCACCACCATTGATTGAGGTGTTTCCTTTAAACACACAATTGGCATAGGTTGGTTTTATTTCACCATTATTTGAAATGATGTTACAAATAGCACCTCCATAAACATCTGATACATTATTTTCGAATAAACAATTAATGGCTTTAAAATTTCCTGTTCCACCTCCACTTGCGTCTGTATATATAGCCCCTCCAGAACCTGGATTAGCATTATTTCCTACAAAGTTACAATTGGTATAGATTGGGTTAGTAGTTCCTTGAAAAAAGGCATTATTATATATTGCAGCTCCTTCATTGGCTGTGGCTATATTATTTGTAAAATCACAATCGGTGTAGGTTCCAGATATTTCTCCGAAAAAAGCTCCATTGTTATAGATTGCTCCTCCTGATTCTCCTGCTGTATTAGCTTGGAAAGTAGTATTCGAAACAGTAGGGTTACAAAAAGAGCCAGAACCTGATTGAGCATTAAATATAGCCCCACCTTCTCTAGCAGCAGTATTATTTTGGAATACGGTATTTTCGATAGTATAATTGGCATTTCCACCACTAGATGCCTTGTGAAACATAGCACCGCCTCGATTAGATGCATAGTTATTGCTGAAAATACAATTTCGAATAGTTGGGTTGGAATTGACAAAATTAGAAGCTTCGTTATACCAAGCAGCACCACCATTTTCTAATAGTACAGGAAAATCCGAGGCAACGCCACCATTAGCATTACCGCCAGTAATAGAAAATCCGTCCAACACCGTATTGGCATTGACGTCTTTTGTATAAATCACCGTATAGGAATTATTAGCTAGTGTACCGTTTTGGTCAATATCTCCACTTAAAATAGTTGGATTACTTTGTGGATTTCGATTCACTAAAGTCGGATTTCCAGAACTAGGGAAACCTCCAAGGATTTCTACGCCACTTGGAATAACAAATGAAATAGACCGATTATTTCCAGCTGTTGGGTAATAGGTGCCTGCGCTTACCCAAATTTTGTCGCCTGATGTTGCGTTAGAAAGTGCATCAGAAAGTGTAAGAAAAGCATTTGTCCAAGATTGCCCGTTGTTTCCACCACCAGCATTAGCATTTACATAAATTGTTTCCCCAAAGGTGCTGCATGCGAAGGTTAAGCAGACCAGTAGACTACAAAAGTGTTTGTAGCTGTAAGTCATAGCAATTGTTTTTTTGTGTGTCGTTTTAGTTATTGTTGAAATAGCGGGGGAGACTATTTATATCTTATTTTGTAAAATTTACTGAACAATAAAGATTCAAAACCCAGAGTGAAAGGTTTATAAATTTAAAAAGGTCAATAAATGCAATCGGATTTTAGTTAGTTGTTACCAACTTATTTTGATAGGTTAAATTACGATGTAAGTGGAGTTTAGAACAATAATAGGGGGGAATACGCTCAGCGTAAAATCTCTAAAGCACCAATATACGACATTTTTACTTGGAATCTATATTTAACTATCAAAATTCTATGTTTTATAGCTACTAATAGGTGTTTTTTTTAAGAATACCACTGAAAATGTTAAGGAATGTAATAATTTAAGTCAAACTATTTTTCAATTACTGCATTTTTAGTAAATTAGGAAAATTCCTAATTTTAAAAAAATTACTATGCGTAAAAGGCTAATATTGGCTTTAATGATTTTTGGTATTCCAGTTATTTTGCAGGGACAGCAGGATGAGGTTAAAATAGAGGACAATCAAACGATTTTAAAAAGTATTTTTTTTGGAGGAGGCAGTGCTTATATTGATGAGAAGCAATTAGCAGAATTAAAAGAATTTATCTATGCAGTTGAAAATATCAATCGGTATGAAATCTTAGTTCATAGTTATACGGATAATATTGGCAGTCGGCATTACAATCAATGGTTGTCTCAACAGCGAAGTGAAGCAGTCATTTGGGAGCTAGACCAATTAGATATACCTATTGACTTATTATTAAAAGCTGATTTTGGGGAGGACAATCCTATTTATAGTAATAATACTTATGAGGGCAAATTAAGTAATCGTAGAGTCGATGTAATTCTTAGGCCTTTATCTTTTTAAAGAAATTTTTCGATTTTTTTAAACCTTCTTATAAAATTACTGTTAGACCTACGAAAAATCCTAGATAATCGTAAAAACCATCTGAAAAAAGAACTAATGTTTTTTGTTTGTTTATAGTTAAGGGAGTTACCAAAAGGTGCTCCCTTTTTTTATTCGCCATGCTACCCATTAACATCAATAGGTCGATTGATGCTTTCATCTAAGGAGATAAAAGTCTCTGTCCGTTGGATTCCTTGAATTTTTTGAATTTTGTCATGTAGCACTGCTCGCAAGTGTTTGGTATCTTTTACAATGATTTTTGCAAAAATACTGTAAATGCCAGTTGTATAATGCGCACTTACAATTTCAGGAATTGCTTCTAACTGTTTAGAAACATCTTCATATAAAGAACTTTTATCCAAATAAATTCCTAGGAAGGCACTAATATCATACCCTAATTTACTATAGTCAATGGTCAGACTCGCACCTTGAACAATACCCATTTCTTTTAACTTAGACATCCTTACATGTACAGTACCACCTGAAACATGTAGTTTTTTAGCAATTTTAGTAAATGATTCATTCGCATCAATCATTAAAATAGACAAAATGTCTTTATCTAATTGGTCAATATTCATGCAATTAGCTTAATTTTTTTTGAAATAATTGTAATAAAATTCAAATACACTTTAAAAAATAGTCTGAATCAAAAGTGACGATAATTTAATAGTAGGTATTTAGTTGAAGGTTCGGGCGAGCAATAATTTGATTTCGAGTTCAAAAATAATAGAATTTTATAAAAATTACAAAAATTATAATAACTAAGGGTGTTCTATTTTAAAATTTATAAAAAATAACTCATTTCTTTTGAAATTATCTAATAAATTAAGGATTGATATTCAAAAAAAAGGGAAAACTGAAATTTAAAATAACCTGAAAATTTTGTAATTTAATCAAAAAAATCCTTAACATTGGACCTGCTTTATATTGAAGTTGTTTAAGAATTATTGATTGAGATAGAAATGTAAGAAAAGCAGTTCTTAAAATTGGATTTATCTTTTGAATAGTCTTCCGATAGTTAATGAGATTGGAAAGATACAAGCCTTTTTGAGGCTCGGTTTTCTGGCTTTTATAGCCAATTAAATAGTTTTCAAACAATTTCATTTTCCATTTTTATTTCGTTTCTAAATGAAAAAATAGTTTAATAATGAAAATTGCTGTCTTTCCTGGTTCGTTTGACCCAATCACTATTGGACATGTACAGATTGTAAAAAGGGCTTTACCGCTCTTTGATAAAATCATTATTGCTGTTGGGGTCAACTCCCAAAAGAAGTATTTATATACCTTAGATGAAAGATTAGCGGGTATTGACCGAGTTTTTGCTAATGATCCTAAAGTAGAAGTTGATAAGCATGAAGGCTTAACGGCACATTATTGTATAAAAAAGAATGCTCGGTATTTATTAAGAGGCTTACGAAATGCCTCAGATTTTGATTATGAAAAGCAACTGTCTCAAATGAACCAAATAATCGGGGATGGTGTCGAAACAGTTTTTTTAATAAGTCAGCCAGAATTTTCTCATATTAGTTCCACTTTGGTCCGAGAAGTGATTAAAGGTGGGGGAGATGCAACCGTATTTTTACCTAAAGGGTTTAAGGTAGAAGGTGCCGACGAATTTATTCGTCGCTCTAAATAAATATAATTACCACTAAGCAAAGTACACT